>CAXNFO010000167.1:0-5229 GCA_964201395.1 Limnohabitans sp. | reverse complement strand
ACTTCTCCCGGTGTGACCGCACACCCGCTGCCAGGCCACTGACATGACCGATGTCTATGTGATTGGCACGGGTTGCACGCCGTTTGGCAAGTACGCTGACCGCTCATTTGCCGACTTGGCGCAATGGGCTTACACCGACGCGATGCAAGACGCGGGCTTGGACATTTCTGATGCCCACCTGATCGAGCAAGCCTGGTTTGGCAACTGCGGCATGGGGCAGTGGGGGCAAGGCGGTATCCGTGGGCAGGTGTGTTTCACCCCGATGGTGGAATCGGGTTTGTTTCCAGAGCGCGTACCCATGGTCAATGTCGAGGGGGGGTGCGCCACCGCTTCGCTCGCCTTTCATGGGGCGTGGAAAGACATCTTGTCCGGCCAATGCCAGGTCAGCTTGGCCATGGGGGTTGAAAAACTCATCAGCCCAGACCGGCCCGAGCGCATCCCTGAAATTTTTGGAACTGCCATCGACCAGCTCGAACCCCAACGGTGGCAAGACTACTACCGGCGCGCCGGTGAAGCGGCCGGCAAGCCCTTTGAAATGGCGCCTGGGCGAACCGTTTTCATGGACACCTATGCCATGCAAGCGGCTTGGCACATGAAGACCCATGGCACCACGCAGCGACAAATCGCGGTGGGTGCGGCCAAAAACCACCACCATGGCAGCCTCAACCCCAAAGCCCAATACCGTTTCGAGCTGACGGTAGAGGAGGTGCTGGCCGACCGCGAGATCAGCTGGCCTTTGACCCGCGCCATGTGCTCTCCACTGGGTGATGGTGCGGCCGCAGCCATTTTGTGCTCTGAAGCGGCGCTGGCCCACTTCTCACCTGCGGCGCGCTCACGCGCCGTGAAGGTGCGTGCCAGTGAGCTGTCGGGTGGTAAATACCGTTCCTTGGAAGAGCCCGGCTTGTCGCGCATCGCTGCGGATAAAGCCTATGCGCGCACCGGCTTGAAGCCGCAAGACATCGACCTGATTGAGTTGCACGACGCCACTTCTTTTTGTGAAATCTACCAACTGGAAATGTTGCGCCAATGCCCGGACGGGCAAGGCGGTCGCTTGGTCGAGTCGGGCGAAACCGCACTGGGTGGTCGCTTGCCGGTGAATGTCTCGGGGGGACTGGTGTCCAAAGGCCATCCGGTGGGGGCCACCGGTTTGTCCATGGTGCATGAGGTGTGCTTGCAACTGCGCGGCGAGGCCGGCACTCGGCAAGTCAAAGGCGCGGCCTTGGGCATGATTGAAAACGGCGGCGGTGTGATGGGCTTTGATGAAGCTGCATGCGCGGTCACCATCTTGGAAAAAAATACATGAGTTCCGTGATCGATTGGCACCCCGAAGACCCGGCCACCTTGGCCAACCCCTATCCCATCTTTGCGCGCATGCGCGATGAAGACCCCTGCCATTGGAGCCCGCGCTTGCGCAGTTGGGTGCTCACCCGGTACGACGACATCAAAGCCGTTTGTTTGGACAAAGACCGACTGTCCTCAGACCGTTTGCGCCCATTTTTTGAAAGCCTGCCCGGGCCAGAAGCCGAGCGCATAGGCAACATCATGCGCTATTTGTCGTTGTGGATGGTTTTCAAAGACCCGCCAGAGCACACCCGCCTGCGGCGATTGACCAGCAAGGTGTTTCACGCCAAGTCCATGCAAGCCATGCGGCCTCAAGTGGAAGAGATTGCCGACTGGTTGCTCAACCGGTTTCGCGACAAACAAGAGTTCGACTTCATCACCGAGTTTGCCGGCCCCCTGCCGTGCTTGGTGATCATGGCCTTGTTGGGCGTTGCCCGAGAAGATTTGGCCGAAGTCAAACGCATGTCAGATGACATGGCCTTGTTCATTGGCTCGTCGCGCACATCGGCTGAAAAATACGACACTGCTGAAAAAGCCACCCAAGAAATGGCCGCCTTCTTCCGCCACCTGATTGCCCAGCGGCGCGCCCATCCCCAGGCCGACTTGATCACCGAATTGGTCGAGTTGCGCGATGGAGACGACCGTTTGAGCGAAGACGAATTGGTGGCCACCTGTATTTTGTTGTTGTTTGCCGGCCATGAAACCACCACCAACCACATTGCCAATGGCATGCTCTCATTGATGCGCTTTCCTGAGCAAATGCACAAGCTGCGCCAAAACCCAGATTTGAGTGCGGCAGCGGTGGAAGAGTTGCTGCGCTACGACGGCCCATCGGGCGCCCAGGTGCGTTTGGTGGCCCATCCCTACGAGTTGCATGGCAAAACCTTGCAGCCAGGTGAGCGCATGTTCATCATGCTCAATTCAGCCAACCGCGACCCCAGGGCCTATGCAAATGCCGATCAACTTGACCTAGAGCGCGACGGCGTGGCCCACCTCACTTTTGGCTATGGCATGCACATTTGCTTGGGTTTCCCACTGGCCCGCACTGAGGGGCAGGTCGCCTTTCCCAAGGTGCTTGAGGCTTTTTCCCAAATAGAACCCGTGGGCGATCAAACCTGGATCAATTCTTTGGTGTTTCGGGGCATGCATGGCTTGCCGGTGCGGGTCAAGCCGGCATGACGAAAACCCCCTTGCCGCATGCGCTTGAACTTGGGGTTTGCCATGTCACGCCCATGCCAGATAGTGGTCAGAATGCCCAAATTGTGAAATGACATGTCCGCGCCCATGAATCCCTCACCCTTGTTGTCTGTTGAAGATGTTCACCTGCGCTTTGGCGGTATCAAGGCAATGGGTGGCGTATCCTTGCAAGCCAAAGCAGGCGAAATCACCGCTGTCATTGGTCCCAATGGTGCGGGCAAAACCAGTTTGTTCAACACCATTTCTGGCTTTTACAAACCCCAGCAAGGTCGCATCCAGTTGGAAGGGCGAGACATCACGCCCACCAAACCCAATGTGCGCGCCGCCATGGGCTTGGCCCGCACCTTTCAAAACGTGGCCTTGTTTCGGGGCATGACGGTGCTTGACAACATCAAGCTCGGTGGGCACAACCGCATGGCCGCCAACACCTTGCAAGCCATGGCCTATTGGGGCCCAAGCCAGCGCGAAGAGTTGGCTTTGCGCGAGGAAATTGAGCGCGATGTGATTGACTTTTTGGAAATCGACCATGTGCGCCACCAAAGCGTGGCCTCTTTGTCGTATGGCTTGCAAAAGCGGGTCGAGTTGGCCCGTGCTTTGGCCATGCGGCCCAAAATATTGATGCTCGACGAACCGGTGGCGGGCATGAACCGCGAAGAGACCGAGGACATGGCCCGCTTTATTTTGGATTTGCAAGAGGAGCGCGGCATGACCATATTGCTCATTGAGCACGACATGGGCATGGTGATGGACATCTCCAACCATGTGGCCGTGCTCAATTTTGGCCAACTCATTGCCAGTGGCACGCCCCAACATGTGCGCAATCACCCGGATGTGATCGAGGCCTACTTGGGTGTGCGTGAATCCCAGCCGACCGCTGGGCAGGGGGCGTGATGGACTGGATCACCTTCGCCGAGTTTTCGCTCATTGGCTTGTTTTCCGGTGGCTTGTTGGCGTTGGTCGCGCTGGGCTTTGTGCTCATTTACAAAGGCACGCGTGCCATCAACTTTGCCACCGGCGAGTTCATGATGCTGGGCGCTTATTTGGTCTACACCGGGCACAGTTGGTTGAAGATGCCCTTGTGGTTGTCGGTGGTGTTTGGCTTGGCGGGCATCTCCTTGGTGGCCATCGTGGTCGAGCGCTTTGTCCTTCGCCCCTTGGCGGGGCAGCCGGTGGTGTCGGTGCTGATGGTCACCATTGGCCTGGGTGCTTTTTTGCACGGCATGGTGGACGCGATTTGGGGTGGCCAAAACCTGGAAATGCCGCAAATGCTGCCGCGCAAGCCTTTGATTTGGGGTGACATCATGTTGCCCGGCGCGGTGTTTTGGAGCTTTTGGGTGGCGCTGGCGGTGATTGCTGGCTTGTCTTTGTATTTCCGCTATTCACGCACCGGCATCGCCATGCGCGCGGCGGCCAGCGACCCGATCACCGCTTATGCCTTGGGCATCGATGTGCGCCGCACGCAGCAACTGACCTGGGTGTTTGCGGGTTGTGTGGGTGCGGTGGCGGGCACCATTGTGGCCTCCATCAGCAGTTTGTCGCCCGCGCTGAGCGGCACGGCATTGGGTGTGTTGGCGGTGGTCATCTTGGGTGGCCTCGACAGCGTGGCCGGCGCCATCATTGCAGGCTTGTTGGTCGGTTGGCTCGAGAGCATTGCGGTGGGCTACTTCGGTGGCAAGGCGCGCGATCTGGTGCCTTATGTGGTGGTCTTGGCCATCTTGATGGTTCGCCCCTATGGTTTGCTAGGCACCCGCGACATTGAAAGGCTCTGACCCCCATGCGCATCGGTGATTTCAGAGCCAGCTATGCCCACGATGAGTCCTTGCTCATCACCCGGGTACAGCGCAGTTGGCTGATCGGGTTTGTCGGCCTGCTGCTGATTTTTCCTTGGGTGGGGGGCAGTTACTTCACCTATTTGGCGTGCTTGACGGGCGTCCATGTGATTGCGGCCATGGGCTTGAACATCGTCACGGGCTTTGCCGGTCAAATCTCATTGGGCCATGCCGCCTTCATGGGGGTGGGGTGCTACACGGTTGCATTTTTGGACAAGTGGGGCGTGCCTTTTTATTTCACCATTCCTCTGGCAGGAGTGGTCAGTGCGCTGATTGGCGTGCTGGTGGGCATCCCATCCTTGCGCATCAAGGGCTTGTATTTGGCGGTGGCCACCTTGGCGGCCCAGTTCATTTTGATGTTTGTGTTCAGGGAATGGGATTCGGTCACCGGCGGGGTGCGGGGTGTCAATATTGCCCCAGCCCAGTTGTGGGGCTGGGTCATCAACACCGACCGCGACATGTATTACGTGGTCATGATTTGCGCTGGTGTGATGTTGCTGGGCGCGCGAAACCTGCTCAGGACGCATGTGGGGCGCTCTTTCATCGCCATCCGCGACAAAGACATTTCGGCCGAGGTGCTGGGCATCGATTTGTTTCGCGGCAAACTCATGGCCTTTGCCTTGGGTTCTTTTTATGCCGGTGTGGCCGGTGGTTTGATGGGGTATTTCTACCGCGCCATCACGCCAGAGCATTTCACCTTCACCTTGTCGATTTTTTACCTGGCCGCCATCATTGTGGGTGGCTTGGGCACGGTGCTGGGCACCATCTTGGGCGCGGCCTTCATGACTTTGGTGCCAGAGGTGCTGCGTGGCATCGTCACCTTGTTGACCATTTGGGCGCCCAATGCCATGGCCTTGCTCTC
>CAXNFO010000166.1:0-5263 GCA_964201395.1 Limnohabitans sp. | reverse complement strand
CCAAGCGTGTGCCCGAAATGCCCGATGTGCCCACCATTGCCGAGGCAGGCTTCCCGGGCTTTGAAGCACCCGCTTGGTGGGCCGTCTTGGCGTCTGCCAAAACGCCGCCCGATTTGGTCAAGCGCATGAACGAAGAGCTGAACAAAACTTTGCGCAACCCCGAGGTGGCCAACAAGCTGCAAGCCCAAGGCATTGAGCTCGCCGGTGGCAGCGTGGAGCGGGCCAAGTCGTTCATTGACAACCAAATCGACACCTGGGCCAAGGTGGTGCGGGAAAACAACATCAAGTCGGATTGATCTGGCCTTTGGGGTGCGCTGAACTCCCCCTCTGAAACCGCCATCTCGGTGTATGCATGCCTCCTCCGTTCGCTTCGCTCCAACGTCGTCAGCCCGCACACCCGCTCGTGTCGGTTTCGGTGAGGTGTTGGTGGGCCTGTCGTTGGCGCGCATCCATTGCTTTCGCAGCACCGATGGTGGGTGCGTCGCCCGACAACATTGGAGCGAAGCGACTGGCGGAGGGCGGCGTACCCGGCAGCGGGGCGGGCTCAGCACATGTGTACCCGACCCCAATGACGCGACCCCAATGACGCCCGACCTGATTTACCGAGACCTTCACATCACTGGAACCTGCACCCCCATGAACCAGCGCTGGTAAGCTTGGCGCCAATTTTCTAACCACAGGACACAACGCCATGCGCATCCCCGATTGGACCCCCGAAGCCCATCCCCAACCCGCTGCTTTGGTCGACGGCATCATGGCGCGCCGTGGGGGCAAGTTGATCAACCTGGACAAAGCCTTGCTTTGGAGCGAGCCCGTGGCCAGTGGTTGGAATGTGTATTTGCGCAACGTGCGCACCGGCTTGTCGGCCAGCCGCAAGTTGTGCGAATTGGGCATATGCACCGTGGCCTTGATCACCGGCGCCGAGTATGAGTACCACCACCACGCCCCCGACTTCATCACCGCTGGCGGCACCCAGGCCGAGTTGGACGCCTTGCAAGCCGTCCTCAAGGGCGACGCCCGCCAAACCATTAACCACCCGGCCTTGGCCCCGCTAGAAAGTTTGGTGCTGCAATACGCCGCCCAAATGACCATCGATGTGAAGGTCGATGAGGGTTTGTTCAAGCAACTGGCCAGCCATTTTTCAACCACTGAAATGCTCGAATTGACCACCGCCATCGCCACCTACAACATGGTTGCCCGCATCCTGGTGGCGTTGCAAATCACGCCCGAAGAGCATTGAGTTTATTGGGGTCAGATTCCAATTCTTTTGCGCTGAATTTTTGTGCCACCCCATCTGACCCCCTGACCTTTTGCTGAGCCCGCCCCGCTGGTGGGTACGCTGCCCTCCGCCAGTCGCTTCGCTCCGATGTTGTCGGGGCCACGCACCCACCCTCAGCACACAGCAAAGCAACTTAGAAGCCGACACGAGTGGGTGTGCGGGCTGACGACGTTGGAGCGAAGCGACTGGAGGAGGCATGCATACCCCGAGATGGCGGTTTCAGAGGGGTAGTTCTGGGCAACGCAAGCCAAGCACCGCCACCCCAAACCAGAAGTGGCCCTCACCGATAATCGCTCCATGCACATCCGCTTCACCAAAATGCAAGGCGCCGGCAACGACTTTGTCGTGTTGGACGAAACCCAACAGCGCTTGAACTTGAGCCCCGCTCAATACCGTTGGCTGGCTGATCGTCACTTTGGCATTGGGGCCGACCAAATTTTGAGTGTGCGCGCCGCGCCCAGCCCAGATGTTGATTTTGAATACGTCATCCACAACGCCGACGGCGGCGAGGTGGAGCACTGCGGCAATGGTGCGCGGTGCTTTGTGCGCTATGTGCGCGAACAAGGCCTGAGTAAAAAACAGACGGTGCGTGTCAAAGTCCATGGCGGTGTGATCACCTTGACCGAGCGCCCCGATGGTTTGGTCAGTGTCGATATGGGCGCTCCCATTTGGGACTTGTCCCGCATCCCCTTTGATTCCCAGCATGCGCTGGCTCTGCCTGCAGACGATCACCACCTAACAGGTCGCTGGCGCATCGAGTGGCCAGGCCAAAGCGCCGACATCACGCCGGTGTCCATGGGCAACCCGCATGCGGTGTTGTGGGTCGACGATGTCGATACCGCGCCGGTGCTCAGTTGGGGGCCGGTGATTGAACACCACCCAGCGTTTCCCAAGCGGGTGAATGTGGGCTTTGCCCAGATCGTCTCGCGCCGCGAAATTCGCTTGCGCGTGTTTGAGCGCGGCGCGGGCGAAACCTTGGCTTGCGGCACGGGCGCTTGTGCGGCGGTGGTTGCTGGTCAGGCCTTGGGCTGGCTCGACGCCGATGTGGTGGTGCATGCCCGCGGTGGTACGCTCGAGATTTCTTGGTCCGGGGATGCTTCGTCGGTGCGCATGACCGGTGCCGCCACCACGGTCTTCCACGGTGAAACAGAACTGCCCGATATCGCATGAAACCAGCCGCACTCAATCCCATCACCGAAGACGACATCGCCCAATTCTTGGTGCACACGCCCGATTTTTTTGACCGCCATGCCGAGCTGTTGGCCACCGTGCGCCTGGGCAGCCCCCATGGTGGGCGTGCGGTCAGCTTGCAAGAGCGCCAAGCCCAGATGCTGCGCGAAAAAATCCGCGCCCTCGAGTCGCGCATGATGGACATGATTCGGCACGGCAGCGACAACGCGGTGCTGGCCCAGCGTTTGCAAAACTGGTCCCAGGCTTTGTTTTTGGTGTCCCAGGCGCGCGATTTGCCGCGCGTGTTGACCGAGCAAATTGAGCAGCAGTTCATGGTGCCGCAGGTTGCTTTGCGTTTGTGGGGCGTCTCACAAGCCCATCAGGGCGAGCCTTTTGCCCAAGGCGTGAGCGAAGACGTCAAGTTGTTTGCCGATTCTTTGAGCCAACCCTATTGCGGCATCAACAACGGGTTTGAGGCAGCTCAGTGGTTGGCCGACCCCGATGCCGCACAGTCGTTGGCCTTGGTGGCGCTGCGCCCAGCCCGCGCAAGTGACACACCGGCAGCGGCCATGGGCTTGCTGGTTTTGGCGTCGCCCGATGGTCAGCGTTACCACGCAGGCATGGGCACCGAATTTTTGGACAGCCTGAGCGCCCTGGCCAGCGCTGCCTTGCAGCGTTTGCGCTGACCGCCGCAATTCCCATGCTGCGTGCCCCAGCGTGACATGAGCTTGGCCCCCCTCCCTCACCCCGTTACCGCAAGCATGGACGAAGCGCGCGATGCGCGGGTGCAACGCTACCTGGACCATGCGCAGTTTGAAAAGCGCCTGGCCCAACGCACACTTATTTTGTACAGCCTGGACTTGGTGCGTTTGGAGGCGCTGGCGCGCGCCGTGCCGGTGGACCTGGCCCAGGTGCACAGCGCCCATGTGCGGCGCTGGGTGGCACAGATGCATGCCCATGGCCGCAGTGCCCGCGGCATTGCCCTCATCTTGTCGGGTTGGCGCGGCTTTTACGCGTGGTTGGCGCGCGAAGGCTTGGTGGCCACCAACCCGGTTCAAGGCGTTCGCCCACCCAAGAGCGCCAAGCCCTTGCCCAAGGCTTTGAATGTGGATGAGGCCGTTCAATTGGCCGATCATGTGGTGAGCGAAGACGACCCCTGGCTCGAAGCGCGTGATGCGGCCATGGTCGAGTTGCTGTATGGCAGTGGCTTGCGTGTGGCAGAGTTGGTCGGTTTGGATGTGCGCGACAGCGGCCAGGCCCTGGGCTGGCTTGACTTGGCCGCGGGCTTGGCCCATGTGCTGGGCAAGGGCAGCAAGCGGCGCAGCGTGCCTGTGGGGTCCGAGGCATTGCAAGCGGTGCAACGGTGGATGGCTGTGCGTCAAGACCATGTGCGCGACCCCGACCAAGCGGCCCTGTTTGTGGGCCTTCACGGCACCCGTCTGAGCGCCGACGCGGTGCGCCAACGTTTGAAGCGCCGCGCTGCGTTGGCTGGGGTGGCCACGCCAGTGCACCCGCACATGCTGCGCCATTCGTTTGCCAGCCATTTGCTGCAGTCCAGTGGCGACATGCGGGCGGTGCAAGAGTTGTTGGGCCACGCCAGCATCAGCACCACCCAGGTGTACACACGACTGGACTTCAGCCACCTGGCCCAGGTCTACGACGCGGCCCACCCCCGGGCGCATAAAAAATGAGCACGACAAACCCATGAAAACCTTGCGCCTGCGAGAGGGCAAAGAGCGCGCCGCCTTGCGCCGTCATCCTTGGATTTACGACAACGCCATTGCCAAAGGCAGTGGCGACAGCGGCGAGACGGTGCGGGTGGAGTCGGCCACGGGGCAGTTTTTGGGTTGGGCGGCGTTCAGCCCCAGCTCCAAAATTCGCGCCCGCATTTGGAGCTTTGACGAGGCCGAGCGCATTGACGATGCATTCTTTGCCCGCCGCTTGCAAACGGCCATCGCCGCGCGTGCGCGCATGGACATTGACAGCGACGGTGTGCGTTTGGTGCATGGCGAGGCCGACGGTTTGCCAGGCTTGATCGTCGACCGCTATGGAGAGACCTTGGTGGCGCAATTTCTCTCCAGCGGCACGGAGCGTTGGAAGCCAGCGATTGCCGACGCCTTGTGCAGCGCCACGGGTGTGGGCCGCGTGTATGAGCGCTCTGACTCCGGCGTGCGCGCCTTGGAGGGCTTGCAGCCGAACAGCGGATGGCTGCGCCAACCGGCAGGCGACGCAGGCCACACCGATATTGGCCTGCGCGAACACGACTGGCAGTTGAGCTTGGATGTGGCCGAAGGCCACAAAACCGGCTTTTACCTCGACCAGCGCGACAGCCGGCACAAGTTTGCCCAGTACGCCCAGCGCTTGGGTTTTACCCAAGTGCTCAATTGCTATTGCTACACGGGCGGCTTCAGCGTGGCCGCATTGAGTGGCATGCGCGCGGCCGGTGTGCTGGGCGCTGGTGCGCTGGTCACCTCGATTGACTCTTCTGGGCCGGCCATTGCCCGCGCCCAGCGGCATGTGCAACTCAACGGCTTTGCCGCTGACAGTGCGCTGTTCTTGGATGCCGATGTCAACGCCAGTTTGCGCCTGTTCATCCAAGACGGGCGTCGTTTTGACGCCATCATTTTGGACCCGCCCAAATTTGCCCCCACCGCTGCGCACGCCGATCGCGCGGCACGCGCTTACAAAGACATCAACCGCTTGGCCTTTAAGCTGTTGGTGCCTGGTGGTGCTTTGTTCACCTACAGCTGCTCGGGCGGCATCAACGCCGACTTGTTCCACAAAATCGTGGCCTCTGCGGGCACCGATGCGGGG
>CAXNFO010000165.1:0-5265 GCA_964201395.1 Limnohabitans sp. | reverse complement strand
CTCAAGTCCAAAGGGGTGGAGCACATCGAAGAAGTGCGCATCGACACCGACCCGAGCCAGTTGGCCCACATGATGTCCGTCACCGGGCGGCGCACGGTGCCCCAGATCTTCATCGGTGACGTGCATGTGGGTGGCTGCGACGACTTGATTGCCCTGGACGGCCGTGGCGGCTTGCAGCCTTTGTTGCACCCCTCAACCTGAGATAATCCGCTCCACCCAACCCGACTGGGCGCACGTCCGGTCGGGATTTTTTTCGCACAAGGAACCCCGTCATGGCCGAAGACCAAGCCCCCGTATTCCAAATTCAACGCATTTACCTCAAGGACTTGTCTTTGGAGCAACCCAACTCACCGGGCATTTTGTTGTCGCAAGAGCAGCCTTCGGTGGACATCCAATTGGCCTTGGCTGCAGAAAACGTGGCTGACGGGGTGATCGAAGTCACCGTCACCGCCACGGTGACCACCAAAATCCAAGACAAAACCGTGTTTTTGGTCGAGGCCAAACAAGCCGGCATTTTTGAAGTGCGCGGCATCCCCGAAGACCAAATGGGCCCGTTGGTGGGGATTGCATGTCCGCAAATCGTCTATCCCTATTTGCGCGGCAATGTGGCCGATGTGGTGCAGCGCGCAGGCTTTCCGCCGGTGCACTTGACCGAAATTAACTTCCAGGCCATGTACGAGCAGCAGGCCCTGCAAGCAGCGGCCAACCCCGCCGTTCAATGAGCCACTGAGCGCGCACGGATGTTGGCGTGAGCACCCACAGCATGAAGGTGGCCGTGGTGGGCGCCGGTGCCTGGGGCACGGCATTGGCCATCAGCGCCGCACAGCAACACCAAGTGGTGCTGTGGGCGCGCAACCCGGTCCAGGCCCAAGCTTTGCAGCGCGAACGCTGCAACACCCAATACCTGCCCGGCGTGGCTTTGCCCAGCGCTTTGCAAATCAGCCACGGGCCCGTGGCCGACTTGTTGCCGGGCCTGTACTTGTTGGTCTTGGCCACCCCTGTGGCCGCTTTGCGCAGCACCTTGGAAAGCTTGGCACCACACATTGGCGCCACACCGGTGGTGTGGGTGTGCAAAGGTTTTGCGCCAGAAGATGGCGGCCCTTTGCCCCACGAGGTGGCTCATGCCGTGAGTCCGTCATTGATGGGTGGTGCTTTGAGCGGGCCGAGTTTTGCCATCGAAGTCGCGCGCGGCCAACCCACGGCCTTGGTCGCGGCCAGTGCCCATGCCTTGGTGCGTGAGCGCATGGCCGCGGTGTTTCACAGCCCCAGCCTGCGCGTCTACGGCAAGGACGACATCGTGGGCGTTGAAGTGGGTGGCGCGGTCAAAAACGTTTTGGCCATAGCCACCGGCTTGTGCGACGGCATGCAACTGGGCTTGAACGCCCGGGCAGCCCTCATCACACGCGGCTTGGCAGAAATCACCCGCTTGGGAATGGCCATGGGTGCGCGCACCGATACCTTCATGGGCTTGAGCGGCTTGGGCGACTTGGTGCTCACCGCCACCGGCGACCTGAGCCGCAACCGCCAAGTTGGCATGGCGTTGGCGCAGGGGAAAAGCCTGCCCGACATCTTGCAAGCCCTGGGCCATGTGGCCGAGGGCGTTTACACCGCCCACACCGTGGTGCAACGCGCCCTGCACCTGGGCGTGGACATGCCCATCGCCCAAGCGGTGGTGTCGGTGTTGCAAGGCCACACCACGCCGCAGCAGGCCGTGGCGGCGTTGATGGGTCGTGGGGCCAAGGGCGAATAGCTTCAGCTGCGGGCTGCGGCATAAGCACTTGCGGCCACCCTCACCATGCTGGGATGCAGCACACCCATTTTGGGCGTTTGACCATGTGGCGCATGGGGCGGCACCGAAAAATAGTCGCTGTTGAACGGCAGTTCGCAAACCGATTTCAGGTTGAACTTGGTGTCAAAACTCAAACCTGCACTCGCGCAGGCAGCTGGGTGTTCGGCTTTGGCGATTTTGAATTCGCCCGCAAACAGGCGGTTGGTTTTTTGGCTGGTGCCATAAGCCACATTGACAAAAACCAAGCCATCATCGTCAATCTTGGTGGCCAAAATCAGAGCGGGTCTGGGCTTTGGTTTGGGTTGAACATGGTCAGGGAAATGGCACCAAACGATGTCACCTGCCATGGCTTCGATCCATGTCTTCACGCAGGTTTGTCCATTTCAAACAAACTGCTACCCAGCGTGCCCCCTTTGGCTTTGGGCGCGGACTTTTGAAGTTGTTTGACTTGTGCGGGCGACAAAGGGCCGTCATCGGCCTCGTATTGCGGCAGGGTTTTGAGCGCCAAGTCGCGCAAGGCCATGTGGATGACTTGGGTTTCGTCCACCCCCAAGGTGTTGGCCAAGCGCTTGGCCGTTTCGCGGGTGATGCCGGTGGCGCTGTCTTGCGGGCGATAGCGGAATGCGATTTGGGTGCTGGGGGTGGTCATGGGTGGGGGTGGTTGTTTGATATCTTTAAGATATCTAAAAAGCCATGACTTGTCAACCCAAGCGCGAAATCTGTTGGCCAGCGTTCTGCAGATGTGCTTCTAGCGCATCCACACACACATCAAAATCTTGGCTAAGGCCGTGGCTGTCTCGCAGCGTTGCAAAGTAACTTTGGGCCAGGGCCAAGGCTTGTCGCCAAAAGTCATTGCGCACGCTGGCGTGCAGCGCCAAGCTGGGGATGGTGTTGTTCAACTTGCCGCCGCTGCTGGGTGCAAACGCCATGGGCGTCATGTCATACGCGGGGGCCAGGTGGTAGGGGCGGCCCGTGTCGGACATAAATGACAAATTGCCCGCGTGCATATCGGTGTTGCCGATGAGCACGCCAAAAGCCCACAGCAACTCGGTGGCATCAGCGGCTTCGGGCGGCACCACGCCCAAACCTGCTAATCGACTGACCAACACCGGCCAGGCTTGATGCGCGTCTCCCACAAACTCGGCGTCCAGCGCCCGCAAAGACACCACGGCTTTGCGCCCCATCTCGGCCTCGCGGTCAAACCGCGCCACTTCTAAAAACCGTTGGCCAGCGTGGTCCACCACAGTGGAAACCGCCGCCGCTACGCCGGCTTGGCGCAGGGTGTTCAAAGCCAAGTTTTCGGCCAACAACAGGTCGCGCCAACGCTGGCTCACGGGGCTGTCGGGCAGTTCGCTGAACTTGACCAACACATGCGCTGGGCCTGCGCTGGTTTGGGCATAGGCCGTGAACTTGGGTTGCTCGCCACCTGCTGAAGAACCGGGTGAATCGCCTTGTGAAGCACCCTGGGCCAGGTGGGCATAGGCCATTGGTTTATCCAATAGGGGCACAGCAGTGGGTTCTGGCATGCCGATGAACTTTTCTCGCGAAGTGGGGCCCAGCAACAAGTTGCCCACCCCATCGTGTCCATGCACCAGCAAAGCCCGCAGGGCGTGGTTGTCGGTCCATTCCTTGAGGTTGCTTGGCAAGCCCAGCGTGGCCCCATGGTGCGCTGCATAGGCGCGGCCCAAGTAGCCTTGCGGCAGCATGTCCAGCAACCACCAGGGCAAGCCATCGCTGTGGACTTGAAGTCCATCGGCTTGGGTGAACACAAAACCATCGGGTCGCACCGGCGTCAAGATGCCCAACTCGGTGAGCTTGCCTTGGGCATCCACGCGAAACACCGGTACATCACCAAAACCGCGACCTGTGTCGCGCAACACATAGCGCGAGCCTTTTTTTTGCCCCAACTGAAGCACCTCACCCGCCATGGCCGCCAAAGCCCGTGACACCGTGGGCTGGCTGATGCCCAACCCTTTGGCCAATTGCGTGCCCGATTGGGGGCCAGCGGCCAGGCGCAGGCGCAGCAGATCGGTGTGGGTGGGCATGAATTTGAATTTAATGTTGAATGATAAATGAATTATAAATAGAAATGATTGTTTCGCAATAGGTCATCTTGGGCATCACCCAATGACACCCACATGAAAGTTGAAGACGACTTTCAAAACTGAAGTCATGCCCAACCCCCTGGGCCTCTAAACTCAAAAAGCTTGTCAAGAAGCGCTTGATTGCTGCGCCAACCAATCTTTCAGGGCAGCATCAATACGGGCCTGCCAACCTTCGCCCCCGGCTTGAAAATGACCAATGACTTCGGGTGAAAGCCGAATGGTTGTGGAGACCTTGCGGGGCGCCTTTTGCGGACCACGCCCTCGGCGTAACTTGGCTTGTAAACTGGCGGGGAGATCCTTGAGGCGCACAGATTGACGCAACATCTCTGGCGTCCATTCTGGGTTGTCAGCATCGGGCATTTCAGGATTGTGTTTCTTGCTCATAGTGCCGTACCTCACGCTCATTGGCTTTGCGAAAACTAATGACTCTGATGCCCATTGGGGTTTCAGTGAACACCAGGGAATAAATTCGGTCGCTGATTAAGCCCAGGGCAGAAAACCTCACTTCTGGGTAAATTTTGCGGATATCTTGCCAAATCAAAGCGGTTTCAAACTCAAATCCTTCAACCAGACTGAAAGGCAAGCCGCGATCACGGATATTGGCTGCATTTTTGGCGGGGTCGAAATCAAGTTCCATAAATTATATTGTTGTAACAATAAAATAGCAATGGTTAAAACACAAGATTTCTCAACAGGATAAGCTCAAACCTCCCAGTTATCAATCAATCGCGTGGCCCCCAACTTCGCCGCACCCAGCACCACCAAGTCGTCACCGGCTTGCGGGGCTTGCAGGTCTTGGCGGCGGCGCACGGTGAGGTAGTCGGGTTGCCAGCCGCGCTGGCGCAGGTGGTCCATGGCTTGGGCTTGCAGCAGGGGCAATTGGGCGGGCAAGGCTGGGCCTGAGGCCAAAGCATCTTGCCCCAATTGGCGCAGCGCCAGCGACATTTGTACCGCCTCCGCGCGTTCCGCTTGGCTCAGGTAGCCATTGCGCGAACTCAGCGCCAAACCGTCTGGGGCGCGGCAGGTGTCCACGCCGCTGATGTCAATGGGCAGCGCAAACTGGCGCACCATTTGGCGAATCACCATCAGCTGTTGGTAGTCCTTTTTGCCAAACACCGCCACGCCTTGTGATTTGCCGGCAAACACGGCCATGAAGAGTTTCATCACCACCGTGCTGACGCCCGTGAAAAACCCCTGGCGAAATTGGCCTTCCAAGATGTCGGCCAACACCGGGTCGGGTTGCACCACGAAGGTTTGCGGCTCGGGGTACAGCTCGGCTTCATCGGGCGCGAACAACAGATCGCAGCCTTCGGCCTCGAGTTGGGCGCAGTCACCGGCCCAGGTGCGGGGGTAGCTGTAAAAGTCTTCGTG
>CAXNFO010000164.1:0-5338 GCA_964201395.1 Limnohabitans sp. | reverse complement strand
CGCGCACATCCACGTCCAGCAAACCGCTCTTGCAGCGAAACAGCAAATCGTTGAGGCAATGGCCCTCTTTGCTGACCATGATCACGCAGGGCATGGCTTGGCCACTCGCATGCAAGTCCCAACGCATATCAAACCCAGGTGCCATTTGGGTCAGTTGCTCGCGCAGCACCGCTTCGGTGGTTTGGGCGCACACAAAGCGCACCCGCATGAAAAACAAGCCGGTCGCCAAGTCGCTGTATTGCGCGGCTTCTTCGATGTTGCCACCGCGCTCGAGCAAAAAACCTGAAACGGCGTGAACGATGCCCGGGCGGTCGGGGCACGACAAAGTGAGGATGTAAGAAGGAGTCATTCAGATATTTTCGCAGGACTTGTGGGTGAATAAAGCGGTTCTGACGTGAATGCACTTTTTCGGGCGCGATGCCGTGTCGATGTGTCAAAAAACCGTGCATGCCCATGAGTTCAAAGGTGCGCAATTTTTTCGCTATTTTCGAGCGACGCAACCAAAAGTAGGCGACTGCAAAGGGCACATTTTTTGCTGATTCATACCCATACCGATACCGGTGGGGGCGATATGAACAGCACACATATTTTTTCAAAAATACATACTTTCGGTGATGCCGAAAAATGCGGTTTGCCATTGCTCGGAAGAGTACTTTCGCATGTGCGGTGCAACTTGGCCGCGGCTGGCCTGAAGTGGATCGCTCTGGGTTTTTTCTCATTCATGTGCGCTGCCAACGCCATGACGGTTCAACGCGTGGGCAGCGATGTGTTTGTGTCGGGTGTGATTGAGCGCCACGATGACCGCCTGTTGCGTGCCGAGTTTGAGCGTGGCGAAGTCAAGCGCTTGATCTTGGTCAACTCACCTGGGGGCGATTTGCCCGCTGGCATGGCGATGGCGCGCTGGCTGCAAGGGCAGGGCTTGACGACTTTGGTGGTGGGCCAGTGTCTGTCGGCATGTTCTTTGTTGTTCATGGCGGGCCAAGAGCGGCAATATGCCACGGGTGTGGCGCCGCACCTCACTGTGGTGGGCATCCATGGGCCCAGCATGCCGTTCACGGGTACGCTGGTTCCAGAGCGCGCCCGCGAAATGTGGGACTATTACCAAGAGCGCATGGGCGCTAAATTCGATGCGCAGCTGTTGAACATCGCCCTGTATCAAATGCAAGACGCCAGCGGCTTTGTTTTGATCCGAGAGATGGACCGCAACCGCCCTCGCGACCGCATCACCTTGCATTGCCCCACAGCTCGCACACCCCGTGAGAAGTGCGCCGAGTACGCACACAAAGACGCCCTCACCCTGGGCGTGGTCACCGCCAGCAGCAGCGTGGTGTTGGATTTGCCAGAAAACTTGCAAATTAGAATGCCCTGAAGCTGGCGGGCGCTGGAGCACCATGGCTGGCGCATTCAGGGAGACCCTCATGCAAAACCCACCGTCCCTTGGCAATCATTTGTGGTTGCCGTTCACACCCAACCGCGACTTCCGCCAAGCGCCCCGTGTGTTGGTGGGCGCTGACGGCATGCACTTCACCACCCAAGATGGCCAGCGGGTGCTCGACGGCATCTCCAGCCTGTGGTGTGTGGGTGCGGGTCATAACCGCGCGCCCATCAACGAGGCGATCAAAAAACAACTCGACACGCTGGATTACGCCACGGCCTTTCAGTTTGGCAACGACCGCGCTTTTGAAGCGGCCGACATGCTGGCCGATTTGGCGCCGGGCGATTTGAACCGGGTGTTTTTTTGCACCTCGGGGTCAGAGGCGGCCGACACCTCATTGAAGATGGCCTTGGCTTATCACCGCGCCTGCGGCCAAGCTCAGCGCACGGTGTTCATTGGCCGCGAGCGCGGCTACCACGGTGTGGGTTTTGGCGGCATGAGCGTGGGCGGCATCAGCGGCAACCGCAAGGCTTTTGGCGCGGCCATGCTGCCCCGCGTGGACCACATGGCTTTCATCCATGACCCACAACAACATGCCTACATCGAAGGCGAGTTGCCCGAGTTCTCCAACGACCTGCTCAACGAACTCGAGCAGCGCATCTTGCCTTTGCACGACCCCAGCAATGTGGCCGCCATCATCGTCGAACCGGTGGCCGGCAGTGCCGGTTGGTACATCCCGCCTAAAGGGTATTTGCAGCGTTTGCGGCAAATATGTGACAAGCAAGGCATTTTGTTGATCTTTGACGAGGTGATCACCGGCTTGGGCCGCATGGGCGTGCCATTTGCGGCGGACTACTTTGGCGTGGTTCCCGACATGCTCAACTTTGCCAAATGCGTGACCAATGGCGTGGTGCCCATGGGTGGGGTGATTTGCCGTGAAGCCATTTACCAAGCAGTGACCGAACAAGGGGGCCCGGCCCATGCGATCGAGTTTTTGCATGGCTACACCTACTCAGGTCATCCCGTGGCCTGCGCGGCGGCGGTCGCCACGTTGGGCCTGATGGCCCATGAGCGCTTGTTTGAGCGTGCTGCCCAAATGGGGCCCGTGCTCGGTCGGGCCATGCACCACAACCTGAAAGGCTTGCCACATGTCGTGGGTATTCGCTCGTTGGGCTTGGCTGCTGCGGTCGAGCTCAGCCCTTCATCCCAAGGCGCGGGTCAACGCGGTTATGCTGTGTTTCAAGAATGCCTGCGCCGAGGGGTGTTGGTGCGCAGTGCGGGTGACAACCTGGTGTTTGCGCCGCCTTTCGTTGTCGAGCGTGAGCACATCGAGCACATGGTGGCCACTTTGGCCGATGTCATTGCCGGTTTAGCGGCATGAAAAAAGCCCGCAGCAGCGGGCTTTTTTCATGTGAACTTCAAGCTCCCAACTCAGTGCATCACCACCGGGTTTTGGGCCAATTCGGCGTATTGGGCCAGCGTGTCTTCCACTTCGTCTTGGGTCGGTGTTTTGAGTTGCCACTGGGTGATGTGCTGTTGAAACAGCTCGGCCCAATAGCCATCCAAGTAGACCTCTTTGCCATTGCGTTTGTCGACAATTTCAAAACCCTGGCGTGAGAGCATGGGCTGTGTCGAGGGCTGGGGCTTGTCATTGGGCACATCGGCTGCCATGTGCACAACAGCAAATGACTCAGAGTCGTAAAGCGTATTCATGGTGCTGCCCGTGGTGTCGTTGAGGATCATATTAACCTGATATCGGCGCTGTGGCGCCCATTTCAAGTCCGACGCGTGCAGCCAAGGCAGAAAATCAACGCGATGAGGGTGCTGCTTGGTGGGTGGGACTCCAGTGCGCATCCAATACCGGTGCGCGCCCACCCAGGCCGATGGTGGCCACAAAAATGCCAAATACAAATGAAATCAGGTATCCCATGGCCTCATTCCTGCAAAAACGTGGCACCGTTGGTGCCGCCATTCACCCACCCCATGTGGGGCAGACCTTGACACCCCGGGGGGGTCAAGAAGGGAATCGACCCCACGCGGCGAATCTTGAGGCTTTGAGGTGCATCACCAACAGAATCAGGGGCTGGGGGCCTCTTTGCTGCGCAACAGCAGGTCCACCTGATCGCCGCTGGTTTGGGTGATGCGAATGCGCACTGGCAGATGCTCCATGCTGGGGGCCATCCACAACTCAACACGCTGGTCATATTGTTTTTGTTCTTGCCGCACCAAGCGCATGGCTTCAATCGTGCCATAGGGCATTTTGAGGGTCTCCATCCCGGCCAGCTGAAACGCCCAGGCTTCGCTGTCGCGCGCGCCGGTGGTGTTGAAGTTCAACACAGCGCCAGGGCCAAAGCGCTGGGGTTCGGCCAACAGCATGCCGGAAATTTGAACGAACACGCTCAAGCGGTCTTGTGTGCCAGCCAGCAGCGGCGCATCGGGGGTGTTGGCGCTGTAAGTGATCAGCCCCTTGTCACGCTGAAAATGCGCCGCTTGTTCGCTGCGCACCTTGTCACCAAACCGGCGTGGGGCCAAGCCCTCTGGGGTGATTTGACCTTGGCTGGTTTGCACCCGCGACCCCAGCAAAAAGTGCGACACCTCCAAGCGGGCCTCGTATTGGCTGGCATCGGGCTGCCACAGCAACTCGGCCTTGGCCGAATAGCCAAACCCTTTGGCAATGCCTTGCAGGTCATAGCGCAAGCGTGCACCGCTGGGGGCGCGAAAGCCGGTGGTTGCCGATAGGGGCGCGGGCGTGGCGATGGGTGCAACAAGCCCTGCCCCGGCAGGTTTGACCTGGGCGAGCAGGGTGTCAGCGTGTTGCAGGGGCTCGGCGACTGGGGTCGCGGTGGAGGCATTTGGCAGGTCGGCGAAGGGCTGGGTCGAGACGGCGGTCTGCTCTGTGGCCGCGTTGTGGGTGACCGCATCGTGTTGCGGGCGGGCCATGGGCTGCGGGGCGGCCAAAGGCGGGCTGGGCGGACTTGACAATGGGGTGGGTGGCGTCAGGTTTTGCAGCCGATCGGGCGCAGCGGGGGCCGTCTCAAACTGGATTTGCCAGCGCGGCGCTGGCGCAGCCTGGGCCTGCCAAGTGGGCCAATGCGCAAACACCCACAGGTGCAAGACCACGCTGATCAGCCAAACCCAAGCAGAGGGGCCAGACTGGGAGCGCAATGGCGAAGCAAAGGTTTTTAACCGCATGCCCGAGTTACCTGTCCTGTAAAATTTTTAAAACCAAGCATCTTCCGGCGCTCTGCGCCCGGCACTTGACCCCACCCCCACACCGGAAACCCCACACCATGAAATTGGCCACATACAAAGACGGATCGCGCGATGGGCAACTGGTGGTGGTGTCACGCGACTTGACATCGGCGCATTATGCAACCGGCATTGCCCACCGCATGCAACAGGTGTTGGACGATTGGAACTTCATGCTGCCGCAGTTGCAAGACCTCTCGCACGACCTCAACCACGGCAAAGCCCGGCATGCGTTTGCCTTTGACCCACGCATGTGCATGGCACCCTTGCCGCGCGCTTATCAATGGGCCGATGGCTCGGCTTATATGAACCACGTGGAGCTGGTGCGCGCAGCCCGCCACAGCGAGGTGCCCGCCAACTATTACACCGAGCCCTTGATGTACCAAGGGGGCAGCGATGATTTTTTGGGCCCATGCGACGACGTGGTTTGCCCCAGCGAGGATTTCGGTATCGACTTCGAAGCCGAGCTGGCCGTCATCACCGGGGATGTCCCCATGCAAGCCAAACCAGAGCAGGCTTTGGACGGTGTGCGCTTGCTGATGTTGGCCAACGATGTGTCATTGCGCCACCTGATCCCTGATGAGCTGGCCAAAGGCTTTGGCTTTTTTCAAGGCAAGCCAGCCACGGCATTCAGCCCGGTGGCTGTGACGCTGGACGAGCTGGGAGACGCTTGGCAAGGTGGGCGTGTGCACCTGACCATGCAGGTGAGCTGGA
>CAXNFO010000163.1:0-5397 GCA_964201395.1 Limnohabitans sp. | reverse complement strand
CGCATCGCCACCTTTGACGATGACGGCGGCGCTTACAACCAAGCCGACGCCGGCGGCTTCATCAAGCTCAACGCTTTGCGTCTTCGCATCGCTGCCAACCTGAAAAACGAGCGTGCGGCCAAAGCCACGCCTGCACGCAAAGCCACTTCGAAAAAGAAAGCATGACCATGGTGACCGAACAACTCCAAGGCGCAAGCGTCGCCACCAAAGCCAATGTATTTTTCGATGGCAAGTGCGTCAGCCACACCGTCACCTTGGCCAATGGCGAGAAAAAATCGGTGGGCGTTGTGCTGGCCGCGACCCTCACCTTCAACACCGCAGCGGCTGAAATCATGGAATGCGTGGCGGGTTCTTGCGAATACAAAGTGGCTGGCAACAACGAGTGGAAAACCTCAGGTCCTGGCACCCAGTTTTCAGTGCCGGCCAATTCCTCGTTTGACATCCAAGTGGCAGAGGCTTACCACTACATCTGCCACTTCGGCTGATTGCTTCGCTTCGCTCGCAATGACGAAAGGAGCGCTCGCAATGACGTCTCTGCGAGGAGCGTAGCGACGCGGCAGTCAAGCCAGCAAACGCGCCTTGGCTGCTTCAAATTCAGCCTTGAGTTGCGCGATCAATGCGCCCGCACTTTGCACCTTGTCAATGGCGCCAATGCCTTGGCCGCAACCCCAAATGTCTTTCCAAGCCTTGGACTTGTCGCCACCAAAGTCCATTTTGCTGGGGTCGCTTTCAGCCAAATGCTCGGGGTCTAAGCCGGCATTGCGAATCGATGGCGCCAAGTAGTTGCCATGCACCCCCGTGAACAAGTTGCTGTAGATGATGTCGTCTGAGTTGCTGTCCACGATGCATTGTTTATAGGCCTCGCTGGCGCGCGCCTCATCGGTGGCAATAAAAGCTGAACCGATATAAGCGAAGTCTGCGCCCATGGCCAATGCCGCCAAAATCGCACCACCTGAAGCAATCGAGCCGCTCAGCGCCAAGGGGCCGTCAAACCACTGGCGAATTTCTTGGATGAGCGCAAAAGGACTTTTGACGCTGGCGTGTCCACCTGCACCTGCGGCCACAGCGATCAGGCCATCCGCACCCTTTTCAATTGCCTTGTGGGCAAATTTGTTGTTGATGATGTCATGCAACACCACGCCGCCATAGCTGTGCGCGGCCTGATTGACTTCCTCGCGAGCCCCTAAAGAAGTGATGATCACAGGCACTTTGTACTTCACACACAAAGCCATGTCGTGCTCTAAGCGGTCATTGCTTTTGTGCACGATTTGATTGATGGCATAAGGCGCAGCAGGCTTGTCAGGATGCGCCTTGTTGTGCGCGGCCAGCGCTTCGGTGATTTCGGCCAACCACTCGTCCAACTGAGAAGCAGGACGGGCGTTCAAAGCGGGCATGGAGCCGACCACGCCATTGATGCACTGGGCAATCACCAACTTGGGGTTGCTGATGATGAACAGCGGCGAGCCGATGACAGGGAATGGGAGTGCCGCAAGCGCTGGCGGGAGTTTCGACATGGGGTGTTCCTATGAGGTCTTGAAAGGCATTGCATCAGGTACAGCTGTTGGGTTTGCGTCTGGCAAACCGGGGTGATCATATAAGAGAGATGGGGAGGTGGGTTGCGGCATCAATTTAGAATCCATAACTATCAGATGATGGCTGGACTTTCCATTCTGGGCGCGGAAAGACAAGCCACACCAACACCAACGAACATGAAACCATTGAAATCCATTTTTCATTTGCTGTTTTTTGTCTGGGCCATGCTTGGTTCTGCATTGGCCTGGTCCAGGGAAGTGATCACGGCGGATCTCGCACGAACCCACGAAGGCCAACCCGTGGTGATGTCGGCTTTGCTGCAAATGGCGCCTCAACCCAACGGCCGTGCGGTGCTGATTTTTCCTGGCTGGCCTGGCATACCGCGCATCGAAACCAAAGAAGGTGCGCCGTCTTTTTTCTACCTGCAGGAACATTTTGAAAAAATGCGCCCTGCTTTGCATGCCGCTGGGATATCCACCGTCACCGTGGATTGCCCGACCGACCAGTGGGGCGTGCGAGGGCCAAACCCCAGTGCCTGCGATGACCGTTATAGATCCAGCGAACAACATGCCAAAGATGTTTTGGAACTGATTCGAAAGTTAAAGAGCACCAAAAATTTAGACCAGCTGTTCATCATGGGTCACAGCTACGGCGCCATCAGCAGCCATTGGCTGTCGGTTTACCTCAGCAAGGACGACATTCAAGCCGTCATTCACTCTGCCACCCAATCGGTGGGCGGCGGAGGCCCTTACACGCAGTACGCTTCCAGCATGAATCGCTTCAAGCATGCCGAATCCAAGGTGCCATATGTTTACCTTCACCATCAAAATGATTTATGCCGCTTCACCCCTTATGGCTATGCGGAAAAACATGCGCCCAAGGGTCAACTCATGACCGTCATCGGTGGAAACCGGTGGTCTGAACCCTGCGGCAAAGCCAGTTACCACAGCTATTCAGAACGAACCGATCAGCTGGCCCAAGCGCTCACACTTTTTGTCAACAAGGGTGAAGTGATGTACATCATCAAGGGACAGGACGACTGACGAAATGGGCCAAACAGGGTCGCCACAGGTTTGAGCACAACCGACTGGCACACGATTAGCCTGCAATTCTTCAACTGATTTCATGGAACCCATATGCTGAGACTGGACGGAAAAGTGGCCTTGGTCACGGGATGCGGAACCCGCGGCGAAGGATGGGGCAACGGCAAAGCCATTGCCGTTTTGTTGGCGCGTCAAGGCGCTACCGTTTATGGTGTGGACCGAGACCTTGACGCCGCCAAAGTGACCCAAAAAATCATCCAAGATGAAGGGGGCCAAGCGCATGTGTCGACCGCCAATGTGACGTCCGCTCAAGACGTCCAAGAGATGGTCAAGCATTGCATGGACATGTACGGTCGAATCGACATCTTGATCAACAACGTGGGCCAGTCAGAGCCGGGCGGCCCGGTGGAGATGAGTGAAGAAACTTGGGACGGCCAAATGGATTTGAACGTCAAGACGGCCTTTTTAACGATGAAGCATGTCTTGCCCATCATGGAAACCCAAGGCAGCGGCTCCATCGTCAGCATCTCATCGGTGGCCGGGCTGCGGTACGTGGGCAAACCACAGGTTGCTTATGCCGCCGGCAAAGCGGCATTGATGCAATTGACCCAAACCACAGCGGTCTTGTATGCCCACAAGGGCATCCGACTGAATTGCGTGGTGCCCGGTCTGGTGTTCACACCTTTGGTCAAACGTTTGGCCGACAAGTATGCCGGTGGGCAGTTTGAGGCCTTTGTGGAACATCGCCACAAACAAGTTCCCGCCGGTCACATGGGTGATGCGTGGGATGTGGCCAATACCGTGCTTTTTTTGTCCAGCGACGAAAGCCGCTACATCACGGCACAAAGCATCGTGGTGGATGGCGGTTTGATTGCCGCCACACGATAAGCACCTTAAGGAGATTCCAGCTGAATACAAGCAGTATTCAAAAAAGACCCAAAAGCGCAGTTTGCCGATGCCATGAACGTCATCAATCAACTGCCACGTCAAACCCAATCGTTAAAGGCACTTGGGTCATCGTCACCGGCCCAAAATCCAAGCAGGCCAGGCAGGGTCAACTGTTGCGGTTGACGATCACCATGATGGTGACCACGATCCCCACAATGACTGAAAAGAATGCAATGCCAACGGCATAGTACTGGGTGGCTTTCGCCTTGATTTGAGATGCTTGAGAGGTATTCATCAAAATATTTTGCCAGCGAGAAGGCCATCAAGCAAGCAATGGGCGCGCATTCGCGCACATAAGTGACACCCCACCCAGTTCTGTCGTTCGGTTTGATCCGTTGGGGGCCTGGTTTAGTCGACCAAAATCAAGAGGGATGGCGACAAATGTTCCAAGCGCGCCACAAAACCATTCGTGCTGCGACTGGGCTGGGGCATGCCACCATGGATCAACACACGCAGCCCAGCTTGGGCACTGTCAATCAATGGCAAATGGACATGCGGCTGAATCAAAGCAGCCAGGCCTGCCAAGCCTGCGCCACCCAAGATGATCGACTCAACGCCTGGCAAGCTCGCAGCCTGACAAGCCTGTGTCAGGCATTCAATGGCCATCGCAGGGTCGGCTTGCAACATGGCACCCGTTGGCGTCACCGTTTCTATGTGGCGCAACGCCTGCCCATAACCCAAACTGATGGCCAAGCGCTGCAACATGGGCTTCCATCGAAGACCGCCTGTGACTATTGCAAACGCACCCCGTTGTGAAGCCTCCATGAAGGAAGCCTCAGCCAAGCCCGTGACCCTGCTGGCGCTGGACTCGCGCAGGGCGAACAAACCGGGATCACCGAAGCATCCAATCAACACACCCTCCGGGGCTGCTTGTTCCAAAAGGTAGTCTGACCAGGTTTCCAATAAGGCACCCGCTGCCACAGCATGGCTGGCCTCACAGGCAATATAGCGTGCACCTTTGGCAACTGTTCGGGCATCCAGCTCGAACCCCACAGGCAGCAAAGGCCGCAGGGTTTGGCATAACTTCAGGGTTGTCTCTTCACTGGTATTGGGATTGATCAGCAAAAATTTTTTCTTGACTGACGTTTCAGTGGTGTCTGACATGAAGCATCCTCATGGAACAGCTGTTCACTCATTGGTTCATGGGTCCATGCCTGCATTCGGGTCCGAATGACCAAACAAATTGGACATGCGATTCAAATCACCCTCTTCTCGCATGATTTCTTTCATCAGTTCAGGGAGGGGCAATCGTCCCCATCGTACCGCCTTTTGTATCAAATAAGGGGTAGGGCTGTGCGGTTCCCGTTGTTGCAAATAGGCGGCAACAGCTTCCAGGGTTGCATAAGCCTCTTCACGTGTGCGCCATTGCCCAGACTGCCACTCGGGCGCTTTTGAATGAGACTCATGGGTTTCTTGCATCACGTGATCACCTTCAGCAGGTAGGTCTTCCCATGTCGATACCGACTGAGCTTGTATTGATGTTTGGGTTTTGCCAAGATCAGGCGTCAGCGCAGCCAGCGTGCGATCAAAGGCCGTCAAGCACAACATCAGTTTGCTCAAATTGGGCGCATCCATGGCCAGTTTCTCATCCAAAAACTTTTGCAAAAGTTGCACGGTCTGAATGCATTCACGCACTTGAGACAATTGCAAGCGCAAAGATTTGGTATGCACAGAACTTTGTGCCAATGACAACAGCTCGGAGCGGCTGATCGGCTCCAACTGAGGTTCAGCGGGCACATTTTCTTTTTTGGGTTGCAAAACATCCTGGGCGTGGACATCCTCTGCGGTCAAGCGATCCCACTCAACCAGGGTGATCTTGGAGGGGCTGCGCTCCAAGATGGTCATCATCACCACATGAATCTTCAAGCTGACG
>CAXNFO010000162.1:0-5402 GCA_964201395.1 Limnohabitans sp. | reverse complement strand
CCACATTGCCTACTTTGTCCCAGACCCTGACACCCCCCCTGAGCTTGCAGGAGGCAATGGACCCGTGCTGTTTTGCGGCGACACCTTGTTTTCTGGGGGCTGCGGCCGCTTGTTTGAAGGCACAGCGGCACAAATGCTCAACAGCTTGGACCGGCTGGCAGCCCTGCCGGGCGCCACACGGGTGTGCTGCGCCCACGAGTACACCCTGTCCAACCTGCGTTTTGCCCTGGCCGTGGAGCCCGCCAACGCTGAATTGTTGGCGTACCATGACCGCTGTTTGCAGCTGCGTGCACAAAACCAACCCACCCTGCCCTCCACCCTGACCCAGGAGTTGGCCATCAACCCTTTTTTGCGCAGCCGCCAAGCGTCGGTGGTGCAGGCCGTGCAGCAACGCAGCCCCAGTGCCAGTGATGAGGTGGCGGTATTTGCCCAATTGCGCGAATGGAAAAACCAATTTTGATCAATCGACTGATTTTGCTGCTGGCCACCGCCTGTGTGACCACCGCTTGTGTCACGCCACCGCCCACACAAGTTGCCACAGACGAGGTCCCACCGATCGCGATCGCGGCCGTGCCCTCTTGGCGTGACGTCACGCCTGCTTTGGTTGAGAAACCCACCACCACCGCGGCGCCAGTGGTGCTCAGTCCATTGGCCCCTGCCGAGTCCAGTCCTTCCAACGTGCCACGCATGGACCTGCCCGTGGATTTGTGGGACCGCATCCGCCGCGGCTTTGCCATGCCCAACTTGGACCACCCCTTGTCGCAAGACCGCACCCAGTGGTATGCGGCCCGGGGCGACTATTTGCAGCGCATGACCGACCGGTCGAGCAAATACCTCTACCACATCGTGGAAGAAATTGAACGCCGCGGCATGCCCACCGAACTGGCCTTGCTGCCATTCATCGAAAGCGCCTTCAACCCCCAAGCCGTCTCGACCGCACGCGCCACCGGCATGTGGCAGTTCATGCCCGCCACCGGCAAAAGCTTTGATCTCAAGCAAAACGCGTTTCGCGACGACCGGCGCGATGTGCTGGCCTCCACGCGTGCGGCCTTGGATTACCTGCAAAGGCTGCACAACATGTTTGGCGACTGGCACCTGGCTTTGGCGGCTTACAACTGGGGTGAAGGCAATGTGGGCAAGGCATTGGCGCGCAATCAGCGCAGCCAACTGGGCATGTCCTACACCGACTTGAACATGCCCAATGAGACCCGCTATTACGTGCCCAAGTTGCAAGCGGTGAAAAACATTGTGGCCATGCCGCAGTTGTACAACCTGCAATTGCCCCACATCCCCAACCACCCTTATTTCCAAACCGTCCCCCTGACGCGGGACATCGATGTCACCCTGGCGGCCAAGATGGCCGATATCTCGGTGGATGATTTCAAGTCCCTCAACCCTTCGGCCCACCGGCCCGTGCTGCTGGCCGCTGGAACCCCCCAATTGCTGCTACCCTGGGACAACGCTGAAATTTTCATGCGCAACTTTGCCGAACATGGCGAAGCGCGCATGGCCAGTTGGACCGCATGGGTCACGCCCCACAGCATCAAAGTGGCCGAAGCGGCCAAACGCGCGGGCATGCCCGAGGCCGATTTCCGCGCCCTCAATGGCATTCCGCCCCACATGTTGATCAAGTCTGGCTCAGCCCTGCTGGTGCCACGCACCGCCCGCATGGAAGAGGATGTTTCATCGGCCATCGCTGACAACGGGCGCTTGGACCTGTCCCCCGAGGCGCAACTCAGGCGTCTGACGATCAAAGCCAAGCCGCAAGACAACCTGGATGCGGTGGCTGCGCGCTATAAGGTGAGTGCGGCGCAATTGGCCGAATGGAACAAACTCAGCCTGCGCAGCCCGCTCAAAGCCGGTCAACCCTTGGTGGTGTATGTGGCGGCCAAACCCAGCACCGGTAAGGGACAGGCCAAGGCCCAAGCGAAGAAAAAATCAACGGGGAAATCGGGCGCCGAGGTGCAAACCGCCAAGGCACGCTGACACGCCACGAGCCAGGCCCTGCAAGGGCGAACCTCAAAGTCGTTCGTTTCGGCGCTGCGGGGCTGCCAAACCATGAGGTGGCGCCCCAAGCGCTCCAAGCCCCCCCACGGCCCCATTGAGCAACAGGGCAATTGAACAACACAATGAAAAACACCAAGGTCACGGCCAGCGCGACCTTGTTCCAAATGCCAGGTCAAACCACATGGCGAAGATGGGGGCCAAGATCACCCGGTTGAACACGCAAATGGGCCATGCAAAGCACTTCAGGCTTTGAACTTGTCCTTGGCGCGGCGGGCAAAGTCATTGGTGAAAGTTTTGGACAAGTCAATTTTGTCGGCCTTGAGCGTGTCATCAAAGCTGGCCAAGGCCTTGAGCGCGGTTTTGGTGCCCTCCACCGGGATGATGCCATCCGGGCTCAGGGCTTCGCGAATTTTGTCAAACGAGGCCAAGTACAAGGCCCGGTCACCCAACAAATAGCTCTCGGGCACGGTTTTCAAAATGTCCGATGGCCCAGCGGTCTGAAGCCATTTCAAGCCACGCACGATGGCATTGGCCAGGGCTTGGCAGGTATTGGGGTGTTGCACCAAATAGTCGGCCGGTGCGTACAAACAAGCGGCCGGCATGGGGCCCCCAAAAACATCGATCGTGCCTTTGATCGTGCGGGTGTCGGAGATGATCTTCACATCCCCTTTTTGCTCCAGCATGGTCATCAACGGGTCGATGTTGCTGATGACATCGATTTGGCCACTGCGCATGGCTGACAAAGCGCCCGCTGACGTGCCCACCGCAATGAAACTCACATCGCTGGCCTTGAGCCCAGCGCGCGACAAAATCAGGTAGGCCACCATATTGGTCGACGAACCCGGCGCTGAAACACCCATTTTTTTACCGCGCAAATCAGCCACGGTTTTGTATTGCGGCATGGTTTTGGTGGACACGCCAATGGCAATTTGAGGCGCTCTTCCTTGCAGCACAAAAGCTTTGAAGATTTGGGCTTTGCCTTGCAAATTGATGGTGTGCTCATAGGCCCCAGAGCACACATCAGCCGACCCACCGACCACCGCCCGCAAAGCCTGGGTGCCCCCGGCAAAATCGCTGATCTCCACCTCCAAGCCCTCAGACTTGAAGTAACCCAATTGCTCGGCCAAGGTCAACGGCAAATAATTAAAAGAGGCCTTGCCACCGACCGCAATCGAGACCTTTGTTTTTTCCAGCTTGCCGCTTTGGGCTCGCGCCCCTGGCCAGGTCAATCCCAAACCCATCAAAGCAGTGGCAGAGATGATTTGTCGACGATCACGTTCACAAGGATTCATGGGCATGGCTTGAAAAGTAGTCATCTGAGCCAGTGAAAAGCTTAGCCCTGAGAGCGCCACCCCGCATCCGTGTCATCCCGAAAGGGTTATCACTTAGGTGCTGCGCCGATCAAGCAATGCATGGGCAATGGTGCCCAAATCCACAAATTCCAACTCGCTGCCAATCGGCACGCCACGCGACAAGCGGCTGACCTGGAGGCCGCGCTTTTTCAACACTTCCCCAATCACATGGGCCGTGGCTTCTCCTTCGGCAGTGAAGTTGGTGGCCAGGATCACTTCTTGAACCTGGCCATCACAGGCACGGTCAATGAGCTTTTGCAAACCCATTTGGTGCGGACCCAAACCTTCGATGGGGCTGATGCGGCCCATCAACACGAAGTAGGTGCCCAGATAGGCGCCGGTGCGCTCCAGGGCCAATTGATCTGCGGGCGTCTCAATCACACACAAGCGTGTGGGATCCCGCCCTGGGTCGGCACAGGTGCCACACACCTTCAACTCGGACAAGGTGTGACACCGTTCACAGTGGCCCACTTTGTCCAAGGCCTGGGCAATGGCCTGGGCCATCAGGTGCGCGCCCTCGCGGTCGTTTTGCAGCAAATGATGGGCCATGCGCGTGGCCGATTTGACGCCCACACCCGGCAGCCGGTGCAAAGCCGCCATCAAAGCCTCCAAGGCGGGGCTGGTGGACATCAAAAAGGCAGTTTCATGCCCGCAGGCATGCCGGCATTGAGTTTGCCCATGCGGGCTTCGGTGGTCTCAGCGGCTTTGCGCGCCGCATCATTGAAGGCCGCAGCCACCAGGTCTTCCAACATGTCTTTGTCATCGCTGAGCAAGCTGGCATCGATGCTCACCCGTTTGACATCGTGCTTGCAAGTCATCAGCACCTTGACCAGGCCCGAGCCCGACTCTCCGGTGACCTCGATGATGGCGAGTTCATCTTGGGTTTTTTTGATGTTGTCTTGCATCGCTTGGGCTTGCTTCATCAGGCCAGCGAGTTGTCCTTTGTTGAACATGGTGTGTTTCTTTCATGCGGGTTTAAGGGATCCGGGAACAATTTTCGCGTCAAATTGACGCATGATTTTTTGCACAAAGGGGTCGTGCAGGATGATGGCTTCGGCCTCTCGTTGGCGTTGCGCGGCCAAGGCCGCTGCGCGTTTGGCTGGGCTGTCCATCACACGTCCCACTTCAAGCGTCAGGCGCACAGCATGACCGGTATCTGCCAGGGCTTGCTCCAGTCGCTCGCGCGCAATGGGGTTGTGCAAAGACTCACGCTCTGTGCGCAGCAACCATTGCTGGGTATCGCGGCCCACCAATTGCGACTGCAAAGCCAATTCGCGGACCAAGGCGGTGATGCGCTCTGCCGCCACCATTTGTTGCACCAGTGCATGCCAAAAATCCCCCTCTTCGGAAGTGACCAAGACCACCTCGGTGGGTGCCTGGGGTTTGTCCAAGCGCTCGGCTGCAGGCCCCAGGTCACGCACCGGTATCGCCCCACCACCCGAGGCAACAGACTGGGGACTGTCGGATCGAGCCAAGCTTGGGCTGGCGGAAGTGTCGCGCACCGGCACTTGGCGACCGGGTGGCAATTGCTCAGCGGCAGCAGGCGCAACAGGCTGGGGCAAAGGTTTTGGCGTCGAGCCCGCCAAGGGCACCGCCACGGGTGCTGGCTGGGGGCTGACTGAGCCGCTGTTGATAGGCTTTGGGGCTGCTGGGGCCGAAATGGCTCTGGAATGCGCCAGCTCAGGGCTGGCTGATTTCAGGCTTTTTTTTTCCGTCTCGGCACTGGGCTGTTGCGGAGATTTGAATGCCAGCAAGCGCAACAACACCATGTTCAGGGCCGCATACTCATCCGGTGCCAAACCCAACTCGGCTCGCCCATGCAAGCACATGCTGTAGAGCAGTTGTGTTTCATCGGGCGGCATCAGGCTGGCCAATTGGCGCTCGGTTTGGGCGTCTTCGTCCGCATCGGCTTCTTCACTGACGGCAGGCACCGCTTGCAACACCGCCATGTGTTGCAACACCACGGTCATGTCTTCCAAGGTGGATGCTGCATTCAAGCCTTGCGCGCGCAATTGCTCTATCGTGTGCACCACTTGCTGCCCG
>CAXNFO010000161.1:0-5403 GCA_964201395.1 Limnohabitans sp. | reverse complement strand
CCAGCACGGCATTGCCTGTGCGCAAATGGTCAATCCACACCGAGGTGTCGACCAGCCACATGCTCAGGTGGCCTTGGCCCTGCGCCGGGGAGGCGCCTTGATTTGTTTTTCAGTGCCGCCCAGCAGGACCAAGCGGCGCGAGCTTTCGCGTTCGACCAAGGCCCGCAAGCCCTCTCTGACCAGGGCGGTTTTGTCAACGCCCACCATGTACTGCTGAGCTTGTTGCAACAAGTCATCGTCGATGGATAAAGTCGTTCGCATGTTGAAAATTCCCCAAAGTGCATATCATCCTATCATCATTTGATGCCATTTTTGATGCGAGGTGTCGCACCCGGGAAAACCCGATCCTGTCATCTTTGGCAAGTCCAGTCGCGTTGTGAGTACCAAGGCAAATCCGTTGCCACCGTCTTCACTGTCAGGGGTTGTCATGAAAGCATATTTCGCCGCCGTCCTCACCGCTGTTGCCTTCGCGTTGGCCCTCCCAGCGCAGGCACAAACCGTGGTCACCCAGATCACTTACCGCTCTGGCGGTCCTGGCTGGCACCATGGCGGGCGCCATGGGGGGCATCACGGCCACGGCCATGGCCATGGCTATGGCTATGGCTATGGCCATGGTTACGGACGGTGGGCCGGGCCCTTGTTGGGCGCGGCGGTGATCGGTGGCTTGGTGTATGCCACCCGGCCCCAGGTTTATGCCGAACCCGTCTATATCAATGCACCCCCCACGCCGCCCCGTGTGGCTTACTTTTGCAGCGCTTATCAGCAGTATTACCCCAGCGTGGCCACTTGCCCGGTGCCTTGGCAAATGGTCTCTTACTGAGCCATTGAGCACTTCGCCCCGCGTCTGTGTGGGGGCACCGTTTTGCCAGGCAACGCTGCGCTGGCGCCTGCCAGGATAATCCTCGCTTTCATCAGCATGCCCCGCTTGGGGCTGTGCATGCGAGGGCCTATGAACACCGACAAGAAGCAAACCACGAGACTCTTCAACGCTTGGGTGCGGGGCACAGGTGTCACTGTGCTTGGTTGGGGCCTGGCGCTCAGCGCCATCGGCCAGGGCAAACCAGCGGCCCACAACCATGGCCACGGCCATGCACATGGGGTGGCCCATTTGCAATTGGTGTGGGATGGCCAACGCTTGCGGGGTGATTTGGAGGTGCCCATGGAGAGCTTGCTCGGGCACGAGTACTTGCCGCGTTCCATCGCCCAAAAAAATGCCATGGCCCAGTTGCAGCAAGGGTTGACCGACCCGGCTTATGTCATGGTGCCTACCCCTGCGGCCCAGTGCGTGGCTGCCGAGGTCAAGGCCAGCTCGACCATGTTTGAAGGCCGCGACACCGGCGGGCACAGCAGTTTGCTGTATCAATTTGCATTTCAGTGCGCCCAGCCCCAGGCTTTGCGCGACGCGGACTTGGCGCTGATGCGCAAGCACCCGCGCCTGAAGGAGGTTGCGGTGGAAATGGCATTGCCCACGGGGCAGCGCGCCGTGCGGGTCAAGGCTGCTCAACCGCGCTTGGTTTGGTGAGCCCAAATGTGGGCTTTGCGCTTGCAACAACTCCAGCACCGCTGGCCGGCGCAAAGCCATGGCTTGCGCGTGGACCATTTGGAACTGGCGCAGGCCCAGCACTTGTTCATTCAAGGCCCCAGTGGTTGTGGCAAAACGACGCTGTTGTCGGTGCTCGCGGGCGTGCTGTCGGTGCAAAGCGGTCGCTGCGAGGTTTTGGGCCAAGACCTGGCGAGTTTGTCGCCGCGCCAGCGCGACCATTGGCGCGGCGCCCATGTGGGCGTGATTTTTCAACAATTCAATTTGATCCCTTATTTGGATGTGTGGGCCAATGTGATGCTGCCCACCCGCTTGTTTGCCAGCCGCGAACAAGCTGCACGGCGGCATTGGGGCAGCGCCGCTGCCCAGGCGGGACATGTGTTGGCGGCCTTGGGTTTGCACACCGGGCATTGGCACCAAGCGGTACACACCTTGTCGGTGGGCCAGCAGCAGCGGGTGGCGGCTGCGCGCGCCTTGATGGGGCACCCGCCCTTGATCATTGCCGACGAACCCACTTCGGCCTTGGACGAGGACAACAAGGACGAGTTCATTCGATTGCTGATGGACCAGGCGCGGGCCCAAGGGGCCAGCGTGGTCTTGGTCAGCCACGATGCGCGCTTGGCCAGCCACTTTGATCAGGTGCACACCCTGACAGCTTGGGGTGCGCCATGAGCCTGTGGTGGAGTTTGGCATGGCGCAGCGCATGGTCGCGTCGGCATGCGCTGGCCATGGTGGCGCTGTCGGTGTCGGTGTCGGTGCTGATTTTGTTGGGGGTGCAGCAATTGCGCCACGATGCGCGCCAGAGTTTCACCCAGGCCCTCAGCGGTGTGGATTTGATTGTGGGCCCACGCGGCAGCGCCAGCGAATTGATGCTCTACAGCGTGTTCCAGGTGGGTCGGCCGAGCCGCAACATGGCGCACGAGGCCTATGTGTCATTGCGTGCCTTGCCCCAGGTGCGCTGGGCGGTGCCGGTTCAGTTGGGCGATACCTACCGGGGCTTTCCGGTGTTGGGCACCACGCCCGAGTTGTTTGAGGTGTTTCAAACCCAGGGTGCGCGCTTGCAGTGGGCCCAAGGCCGGCCCTTTGCCGACCCCCAGGCCGATGCAGGTGCGGTGGTCGAAGCGGTGTTGGGTGCCCAAGTGGCCGCGCGCCACGGCTTGTCTGTGGGTGACCGTTTGGTGCTGACCCATGGCCGCTCGGATGGTTTGGCCCCCGATCACGCCGATCAACCGTTCACCGTGGTGGGCGTGCTCCAAGCCACGGGGGCGCCCATCGATCGCAATGTCATCATCTCTTTGCAAGGCTTTGAAGCCTTGCACCAGGGCATGGGCGCGCCTGGCCTGCCCTGGCTGGGGGGTGTGGGGGCGGCACCCACGGTGGCCGAACGTGCGGCCCTGGTGCCGCGCGAACTCACGGCGGTGTGGGTGGGCTTGCATGCACGCACCGAGGTGTTTTCGGCGCGCAGGGGCATCGAGCGTTTGCCCCAGGACAGCTTGATGGCGGTGTTGCCAGGGGTGGCTTTGGACGAGTTGTGGCAAGTGGTCAAATTGGCCGAAAACGCTTTGTTGGCCATCGGTGTGTTGGTGGCTGTCAGTGGCATGCTCAGCGTGGCGGCGGTGTTGATGGTGGGTTTGTCCGCGCGGCGCAAAGAGCTGGCGGTGTTGCGCGCCTTGGGAGCCACGCCCTTGGCCTTGTTGGGTTTGGTGTGGTTGGAGGCCTTGGGCGTTTGTCTGCTGGGCATGCTGGGCGGTTTGGTCTTGCACGGGCTCGGGCTGTGGGCGCTGCAAGACTTGCTGCGCACCGAGTTGGGCATTACTGTGCAATGGGGCTGGCCCACGGCTGAAGTGGCTTGGAGCCTGGCGGGATTGGTGCTGGCAGCATGGTTGGCGGCCAGCGTACCGGCGCTGCGCGCCTACCGTTTGTCTTTGGTGGATGGCTTGCACCCACCCACGGTTTGATGGTGACGAAAGTATTGCGCATGAAGTTTTCAAAAATTGGGTTTTGGCGCGCCTGCGTGGCTGGATTGCTGGGCATCTTGGCGGTGGGCGCTGCGGCGCAAACACCCGGCTACAGCTTGTTGGATTGGAACGATTTGATGCCCGAGAAGTGGGTCAAAGACATTCGCGCTGACATGGCCTCCATGAACAAGCTCGCCTATTTACAAGACACCAGCGAAGAGGCCAATCAGGCCATGGAAAAATTGCGCAAGAGGTTTGACAACGCGCCCTTGGTCAGCAGTTTGTTTCAGCGCAAAGTGCGGTTGCCGGGTTATGTGGTCCCGCTCGATGCCGACCGCTCCAACCGGCGCGAATTTTTGATCGTCCCCTATTGGGGTGCTTGTATCCACACCCCACCCCCGCCGGCCAATCAAATTGTGTTGGTGCGGCCCATGCCGGGCAGCAAAGTGCGCAAGGTGCCCGAGTCGATGGACGTGGTGTGGATCGAGGGCGAGCTCAAAGAGGGCCGCGTCAGCACCAGCGCGGGGGTGAGTGGCTATTTGCTCGAAGCGGTCAACATGTACCCCTACGTGGCCCCGGCCCCAAGCAATCCCAAGCGCTGAGGTCACGGCCCATCTGGCTACGGCTAGGTCTAGGGCTTGGGGGTGTCTGTCGCGTGGGCAAAGTCGGCGGCTTCCAGCAAGCGCGCCACCGCATAACCAGCGACCAAACCCCAAAACGCTGCGCCGATGTTGAACAAGGCGATGTCGGCCACCGTCACCAGCAAGCTGACCAAGGCACCCAGGGTGAATTTGCCCGCACCAAACGAGGCCACAAAGGCCGCTTGCAGCACGCGCAGCATCGCCAAGCCGGCCAGCACCATGATGAAAGCTGGCGGTGCGGCCAGCATCCACCCGGTGAAGGTGGGTGCCATCAGCCCAAAGGCCAAAGCCAAGGCGCCAAACACCAGGGCGGCCGTGTAGTGCTGATGCCGTGGGCCGGATGAAGACAGCATGGCATTGGTGGGGCCAGTCAGGCAACTGCTCACCGCGCCAAACACCGCGCTGACGCCCGAGCCCAGACCGCAGGCCACGGCGATGGCATTGACCGGTGGCGCATGGCCAGCGGTTTTGAGCACCGCCACGCCTTGCCCGTTTTGCACCACCAGCACGGTGATGGCCAGCGGCACCACCAATTCCAGCAGCGCGGCCCATGACCACACCGGCGCGGTCACCAGCGGCTGCGCCCATTGCCACACAGCCAGGTTGGCATTGCCCCAGCGATCACCCAGCGCCATCGCCAGCACCCCCACCAACAAGGCGCCGATCACCGGGGGCATCTTGCGCCCCCAGCTGGGCAGTGCCGAGAGCGTGATGAAGGCCAGCACCATGGGCGCGGCGATGGCCACATCGCTGCCCAGGGCGCGCACCAAATCCAGCCCAAAGCGCAAAAACACACCGGCCACCATGCCCATCACGATGGGCATGGGCAAGACCGACATCACCCGCTTGACCCAACCGCTCAGGCCGAGCAGCGCGATCAAGGCACTGGTCACATAAAACGCGCCAATCACCTCGCCAAAGCTCAGGTGCTGCAAGGCCGGCCCCACCAGCACCGTGCCGGGAATGGTCCAGCCAAAGGCCAGCGGTGTGCGGTAGTGCCAGCTCATCGCCAAACTGAGCAGGCCGTTGATGAAGAACACCGCAAACACCCAAGATGCCAGCTCAGCCGGCGACAAGCCGCCGCGGGTGCCGACCGACAAAATCACCGCCACGGGTCCGGTGGCGGCGAAGATGAAACCGATCAAGCCATTGGCCAGCGGCGTGGTGCCAAAGTCGGCCCAGGCGCGGGGTGCGGGGTTGGGGGCAGGGCGTTCGAGGTGGTGCAGCAAGGGGTGGCCTGTGTCAAAAGCGGGTGGGCCACAGC
>CAXNFO010000160.1:0-5450 GCA_964201395.1 Limnohabitans sp. | reverse complement strand
GAGCGCCACACCACGCTCAAGCCGCTGTGGGACTTGTGGCGCTCGGTGACCCAAGACTTTTTCGCCACGGCCAGTTTTGCTGTGGTGGCGGGCGAAACCTACGCCCGTGGCCTGCGCCATTTCTTGGAAGACGAAATGGGCCTGCCTTGCCGCTTCAGCGTGTCGCGCACCGCAGGCACCAAAACCGACAACGCAGCCGTGCGCGAATTGGTCCACAAACAAACCCCGCTCATCTTATTTGGCAGCTACAACGAGCGCATGTACCTGAGCGAGATGGGCGGCAGCGGCCCGATGCGCGCCACCTACATCCCGGCGTCCTTCCCCGGCGCCGTCATTCGTCGCCACACCGGCACCCCATTCATGGGTTACAGCGGCGCCACCTATGTGGTGCAAGAGGTGTGCAACGCCTTGTTTGATGCCCTGTTTCACATCTTGCCCTTGGGCACCGACCTGGACCGCGTGGAAGCCACGCCAGCCCGTGGCGTGGTGGCCGACAACACCCGCTGGGACGATGCGGCCCAAACCTGGCTGCGCAAAGTCATTGAGCAGCAGCCTGTGTTGGTGCAAATTTCAGTCGCCAAGCGGCTGCGCGACCAAGCCGAGCAGCGTGCGCGAGAAGCTGGCGAAGAGGTGGTGACCGAGCAGCACGTCAAGCGTGCGGGCTTGGAGCTGGGTTTTGGAGAGCCGGCATGAGCGGCTTCCAAGTTCGGCTGAGCCCCGTGTTAACCGTGGGACAGACCCACACCAAGATGTCGTGGCATTTCGCCGCGGATGCCCATGATGCGCGGGCTGTGCGCATGATCGGCCGCAAGGTCATTTTGTGAAGGAGCAGTCTATGTCGAATCACAAGTCCATCTCCGGACTGACGGACGAAGAGGCTCAGGAGTTCCACACTTTCTGGATTCAGGGAACAGTGGCATTCACGGCGGTTGCCGTGGTGGCGCATTTCTTGGTCTGGGCGTGGCGCCCCTGGTTCTAAGGCAATCATCCATTACATGGAGCATCTCACCATGCAAAACTTTTCTGATGTGAAGTCCAAGCACCTCTTAACAGGTGACTCACGGACGTTTTTTGTGATCTTTGCCATTGGCTTTGCCATGCTGTTTGCCGTTGCCTTGCTCGGTCAAGTGCTGGGCTTGCATTGGCGCAGTTGGTTGCCGGGTGCGGAGAACATGAAGAGCATCACAGCAGGGGTCGAGTCGGGTGTGTATACCTTCATGTCCCACATACTTTAGGAGAAATCACCATGTGGCGAATTTGGCGACTCTACGATCCATTGCGTGCAATGGTCGTTCAAGGCATCTTTTTGTTCAGCCTGGCAGCGATGATTCACCTCATCTTGTTGAGCACGAACAAATTCAATTGGTTGGATGGCCCGAAAAAGGCCCAAGGCACGGCGTCACAAAACGCGCCACTGCCTTCACCCGTTCCTGCAGCGAAATCCTGAAGGGGTTGGCAGCAGTTGGCAGGCGTTGCGGGCGTCCTTTGGGAAACCCACACCGCCTGCCCTTTTAAAGATTCATGGGCCACGGTGCAGCCGTGGCTTCTAGGAGGGCCCGATCATGGCCATGCTGAGTTTTGAAAAGAAGTACCGCGTGCGAGGCGGTACCTTGGTGAGCGGTGATTTGCTCGATTTTTGGATTGGCCCGTTTTACGTGGGCTTTTTTGGCGTCACCACCCTCTTTTTCTCCTTCATCGGCACCGCCTTGATTTTGTGGGGTGCATCACAGGGCCCCACGTGGAATCTGTGGCAAATCAGCATTGCCCCGCCCGACCTGTCCTATGGCTTGGGCATGGCCCCCTTGATGGAAGGGGGTCTGTGGCAGCTCATCACCATTTGTGCCATTGGGGCTTTTGGCTCGTGGGCCATGCGCGAGGTTGAAATATGCCGAAAGCTTGGCATGGGCTACCACGTGCCAGTGGCCTTCAGCATGGCCATCTTTGCCTACGTCACCTTGGTCGTGATTCGCCCGGTCTTGCTGGGCGCCTGGGGCCATGGCTTCCCATACGGCATTTTCAGCCACCTGGATTGGGTGTCCAACGTGGGCTACCAATACCTGCACTTTCACTACAACCCCGCGCACATGATCGCGGTGAGCTTTTTCTTTGCCACCACCTTTGCCCTGTCACTGCATGGCGGCTTGGTGCTCTCGGCCACCAACCCAGGACGCGGCCAAGTGGTCAAAACCCCTGAACACGAAGACACTTTTTTCCGCGACACCATCGGTTACTCGGTGGGCACCTTGGGCATTCACCGTGTGGGATTGTTCTTGGCTTTGGCAGCGGTCTGGTTCAGCGCCTTGTGCATTGTGATCAGTGGCCCGTTTTGGAGCCGAGGTTGGCCCGAGTGGTGGGGCTGGTGGTTGAACATGCCCATTTGGCACTAATACGGGGAGACACTCATGCCGCAATACCAAAACCTATTCACCGCTGTCCAAGCCACCGGACCCACCCAAAGTGGCGTGCCGATTGAAAACGGCGAGCACGAGCGCGCGCTCAAGCCTTTTTTCCTGCATTTGCTGGGCCGCATTGGCAATGCACAAATCGGCCCCATCTACCTGGGCGGCTTGGGCCTGGCCTCGCTCATCCTGGGCACCTTGGCTTTCAACATCATTGGCTTCAACATGTTGGCTTCGGTCAACTGGGACCCGATCCAATTTGTGCGCCAGCTGTTTTGGCTGGCCCTGGAACCGCCAGCGCCGGTGTATGGCCTGAGCTTTCCGCCGATGAATGAAGGCGGCTGGTGGTTGCTCACCGGCTTGTTCCTCACCGCCTCGCTGTTTTTTTGGTGGGCGCGCATGTACCGCCGCGCCAAGGCCTTGGGCCTGGGCATGCACATCCCCTGGGCCTTTGCCGCTGCACTGTGGTTGTACCTCGTGCTTGGCTTTTTCCGCCCCATCTTGATGGGCTCGTGGAGCGAGGCCGTGCCCTTTGGCATCTTTCCGCACCTGGACTGGACAGCTGCGTTTTCGCTGCGCTACGGCAACCTGTTCTACAACCCCTTCCACGCTTTGTCGATTGTCTTTTTGTACGGCTCGGTGCTGCTGTTTGCCATGCACGGGGCGACCATCTTGGCCGTGACCCGCTATGGCGGTGAGCGCGAGATCGAACAAATCGTTGACCGTGGCACGGCCTCTGAGCGCGCCGCCTTGTTCTGGCGTTGGACCATGGGCTTCAACGCCACCATGGAATCCATTCACCGCTGGGCCTGGTGGTTTGCGGTGCTGTGTCCCATCACCGGTGGCATCGGCATCTTGCTCACGGGTACCGTGGTCGATAACTGGTATTTGTGGGCGGTCAAGCACGGCGTGGCACCCCCGTATCCTGTGGTGTTTCCAGTTGTGGTCGACCCGGCCACTGTGATGGGGGTCAAGCCATGATCAAAGCCCTGTTTCTCAAAGGTCTGGCCTTGGCCAGTGTGGTCTTGCTCAGCGCGTGTGAGCGCCCTGTCATGGACTCTGTGCAGCGCGGTTACCGTGGCACGGGCATGGTGCAGGTGTACAACCCGCGCATCATCGAACAAAACGAAGAGTTGCACGCCGCTCCCGTGGCCTTGCCACCGGCATCGGCCGATGGGCCCAAGGCGGGCAAGGTCTATCAAAACGTCAAGGTGCTGGGTGACTTGAGTGTGGCCCAGTTCACCCAACTCATGGTCAACATGACCAGTTGGGTGGCGCCCACCGAGGGCTGTGCCTACTGCCACAACCCCGCCAACTTTGCCGAAGAAGGGAAGTACACCAAGGTGGTGGCGCGGCGCATGATCGAGATGACGCAGCACATCAACAGCGGCTGGAAAAATCACGTCGCTGAAACCGGCGTCACTTGCTACACCTGCCACCGCGGTCAACCGGTGCCGTCGCAAATTTGGTTCAAAGAGCCGCCCCAAGCCAATGGCGCTGACTTCATCGGTGGGCGTGCTGGGCAAAACTTGGCAGCGAAAAGTGTCGGTCTGAGCTCCTTGCCCAGCGACCCGTTCACCCCGTTCTTGCTTGACAGCTTGGACATCCGCGTCAACGGCGACACCGCCTTGCCCAATGGCAACCGACATTCGATCAAGCAAGCTGAATGGACCTATGGTTTGATGACCCACATGTCCACCGCCTTGGGGGTCAACTGCACCTACTGCCACAACTCGCGTTCGTTCTCCAGTTGGGAGGGGAACCCGCCGCAGCGGGTCACAGCATGGCATGGCATCCGCATGGCGCGCGAGCTCAACCTCAACTACCTCGAGCCCCTCACAGCCACCTTCCCCAGCCAGCGCAAGGGTGAGATGGGCGACGTGGCCAAGCTCAATTGCGCCACCTGCCACCAAGGCGCGTACAAACCGCTCAACGGCGCACCGATGATCAAAAACCACCCCGAGTTGGTGGGCAAGCCGGCCCCTGCCCAAGTGGCTGCGGTCAAGCGCTGATCGGTCTCTTGGCCAAGCCGGGCACCCTGGGCTTGCGGCCATGAGCGATGTGGATGCGCCCACCACCACACTGTCCGGCGTGGTGGTGGTTTTGTTGGTGGACTTTTTGCGCCAGCACCGCGCCTGGGGCTGGATGCGCATGGTCCAAGGTCCCTCGGCCTTGAAAAGCACCCCCGGCCTGTTGTTCGCCAAAGTGATGGGCAGCGGCCATGACGGTGGCTTTGGCCTGCGCCCCAGCGCCAGCCACCAAGGCTGGATTTGCCTGTTTGACACCCATGCCCATGCGCGTGCTTTTTTGGCCGGTCCGCATGTCATGTCTTACCGCGAACGTGCCCGCGAATATTGGACCGGCTTGATGGCCGTGGGCAGCAGCCGTGGCCAATGGGATGGACAGGCCTGGGAGGCCAGCCCCGCCTGGGAGGTTCAAGCCGCAGACGCGTCTGCCGCGCAAAGCCCCCCGCGCCAAGCGCCTGTGTTGGCCACCCTCACCCGGGCCAGCATCCGTGCGGCCAGCGCCATGTCGTTTTGGCGCCATGCCCCGGCTGCGCAAGACAGCCTGGCCCAGGCGCAAGGATGCATGTTGGCGATGGGCTTGGGTGAAGCGCCGCTGGTGCGCCAGTGCACCTTCAGTTTGTGGCGCGACGAAAAAAGCATGCACGACTACGCCCGCCAAGGGGCGCACCAACAAGCCATTCAAGCGGCATACAAACACAACTTTTTCACCGAATCGATGTTTGTGCGCATGCGGGTGCTGGACATGCAAGGCGTGTGGTTGGGGCGTGCCTATGGCAACCCCGCGGCCTATCCAAGCGCCGAAAGCGCCCATGTCTGAACCGGGTGTGGTGGTGGTGGGCGCAGGCATGGCGGGCTTGGTCAGCGCCTTGCTTCTGGCCCAGCGCGGGGTGCGCGTCACAGTGGTGGATTCAGCCGACAACCCTGGCGGAAAAATGCGCCAATTGCATGTGGATGGCGCAGCCATCGACAGCGGGCCCACGGTGTTCACCATGCGCTGGGTGTTTGACCGCATCTTTGATGCCGC
>CAXNFO010000159.1:0-5453 GCA_964201395.1 Limnohabitans sp. | reverse complement strand
AAGCGCTGCACCAAGCCCCAGGCTTCGCATTGATCCACCAAGGTGCCCATGGCCTGCTTACTCATGCCCGCCAAATCGGCCAATTCGCTCAGGCGCGAGCCCTCCAGTGCCAAGTGGCGCGTGATGTGGATGTGGGCCGCGCTGATTTGGTCGCGCGCCGCCAAGTTGGACAAAGCCAAAGGCACATCGACGTTGTGCGCCATCAGGTACAAGACCCGCGCGTCAAAGCGGCGCATGGCGTGGCCCAGCAAGCGGCCCAAATGCAGTTGGCGCCAGTCAGGCTGTAAATGCTTGCTCAACGTAGCGCCTCTTGGCGGCCCGAAATCTTCACTTCTAAGGGCCTGGGTGTGTATTGGGACATGTCACTTCTTGCTGGAGGGTCAATGAAGCAGGCATTTTCGAGCTTTTGCGGCGCTCAGCCGTGTTTCATGAGCGGGGCGGATGTCAGACTCGGCACATACCTGTAAAGTCGATGGTGCCATCATTGGCACAGATGCAAGAAAAGAATCGAATGAACAAGCCCCCATGGGTAGAGCAGCCAGCCGTTGTGGTGGCCCAAGCTCTGCAAAGCAGAACCTTATCGGCAAAAACCTATGTCCAAGCCTGTTTGGATCAAATAGAGGAACATGAACCTCAGGTTCATGCCTTTGCCCACATCGCCCGCGAGTCCGCCTTGAAACAAGCCCATTGGTTGGATGGCCAAGCCATCCAAGGGCCCATGCACGGCTTGACGGTGGGCATCAAAGACGTGTTCGATACCCATGACATGCCCACACAAGGGGGCTCTCAAGTTTTTGCAGGGCATCAGCCGGTGCAAGATGCGGCCTGTATTGCCACCTTGCGCCAATCGGGTGGCGTGATGCTGGGCAAAACCATCACCACCGAATTGGCCACATTCCCCACCAATGGCACGCGCAACCCGCGCAAGCTGGACCACACCCCTGGTGGGTCGTCCTCCGGTTCGGCGGCGGCCATTGCCGCCAACATGGTCAGCTTTGCGACCGGCACACAAACCATGGGCTCGACCATTCGCCCCTGCGGCTACTGTGGGGTGACGGGCTACAAACCCACCTACAACCTGGTACCCAAGCGCGGGGTCTGGCCCAATGCCGATTCCTGTGACACGGTTGGCTTGGTGGCCCGAAATGTCCGCGACGTGGCCTTCTTTGGCGCCGAAATGGCGCGCTACCCGGAACTGCTGATCCCAGAAGAATCCATTGCCATGGATCAGCGACCCACGGTGGGCCTGTGCAAAACCTTTGAGTGGGATTTGGCAGACGCGCACATCCAAAAAGCGTTTCATGAATCCGCCCAAGCTTTGGAAAAAGCCGGGGCCAAGGTCATAGAAATCCAGCTGCCCCCAGCCTTTTCTCAAATGCTCAAGGCGCACACCACGGTGGTTCATTTTGAAATGAGCGGCGGCTTCATGGACATTTTGAGCCGCCACTCCGAAAAAATGCGCCCCGCCTTGCTCCAGCGCAGCCTAGAGGGCTTGTCGGTAACCGCGCGCGAATACCAAGCGGCGCAAGCATTGGCACACCAATGCCGAGCGATGTTTGATCAGGTGTTGGGCGCTTGCGATGTGTTGTTTGTGCCTGCTGCCACTGGCGAGGCGCCAATGGGGCAGGAATACTCTGGGGACACGCGGATGAACCAAGTGTGGACCCTGATGCATGGCCCCTGTGTTTCCGTCACCGGTGGTTACGGGCCGAATGGGTTGCCGCTGGCCATGCAAGTCATTGGGCGCATCCATGACGACCAGCGCACTTTATTGGCGGCGCATTGGATCCACACCCAACTCGCCCATGCGCGCGGCGCCTGATACATTCATTTTTCATTCCATCAACGTGGTCATTTCGAAAGGGCACTCATGAAACTTCACAAGGCACTCGGCTTATTGGCTTTCCTTTTTGGCGCCATCAGTGCGGGCGCGCAAACCTACCCCAGTCAACCCATTAAGTTGATCATGCCTTTCGCACCTGGAACGGCTTCAGAAAATGCCATGCGCCTGGTGCTGGACAAGCTCAGCGAAAACTTGAAGCAGCCGGTGATTTTGGAAAACCGCCCGGGTGCGGGGTCCACCCTGGGCACCGACCAAGCGGCCAAGGCCGTCCCCGATGGACACACCTTGCTGGCCTCCTACAACAGCGCCATTGCACCGGGCGCCTTGCTCTACAACAAACTGGGTTATGACCCACTCAAGGACTTCAAGCACATTGCCTTGATCGGTGTGTTTCCCCAGTTCATGGTGGTCAGAAGCGACCACCCCGCCAAAACCGTGCAAGACTTTTTGGCCATGGTCAGGGCCAAGCCTGGGGCGGTCAACTACTCCTCAGCGGGGGTCGGTACCTCGGGGTTTTTGGCGGCTGAAATGCTCAAGCAAGCGCTGAAGTTGGACATGACCCATGTGCCCTACAAAGGGCCTGCACCAGCGATGGCCGACTTGTTGGGTGGACGCTTGGACATGGTGTTCACCTCCAGCGCGGCATCCTTGGTGGCCGCAGGCAAGCTGCGCATACTGGCGGTCACCAGCGAAAAACGACTTTCCTTGTACCCAGATGTGCCCGCTTTGACCGAGGTTTCACCCAAAGTGCAGGCCGTGTCATGGGTTGGCATTTCTGCCCCAGCGCAAACCCCTTTGGCCATCACGCAGCGCCTAGAGAAAGAAATATTGGGCATTTTGCAAGCCCCTGAAATGCGTCAGCGCTTGAGCGACCCGGTGTTTGGCATGACGCTCACGCCCCTGGGGTCTGAGCGGTTTGTGGAATTCATTCAGTCCGAGTTGAACACCTGGTCCCCGGTGATCAAGGCGGCCAATATCGTGATGAATTGATCGCTGTCCCAAGCTCAATCAATCCCTGCGTGCCTGATGTGATTCAAAGATGGACTATTTAGAGCGTTTGTGTCGTTTTGTCGCCGATACCCAATGGGAAGACATTCCCCAGCCGGTTCGGGATCGCACTTGCGCCATCGTTTTGGACACTTTGCCGGTCATGGCTTGGGGCATGAGAACGCCTCAATTGCAAGCGCTCGCCGCACAGCAAATGGCCTTTGGCAGCCCAGGCCCGTGTTGGGTGGTGGGCCTTGAAAAAACCACCAATCGCATCGATGCCGCCATGCTCAATGGCATTGCCGGGGCCTGGTTGGATTTTGATGAAGGTAATTTTTTGGCCAATGGCCACCCAGGAATCCAAGTGATCCCTGCGGCCCTGGCGGTGGCCCAAGAGCGGGGCTTGAGTGGGCGCGAATTTCTCACGGCGGTCGCACTGAGCTATGAGGTGGTGGCCCGCATTGGCATGGCCACCACAATCAAACTCATCATCAACCCGCACGGCACATTTGGTGTGGTGGGTGCGGCATTGGCCACGGCCCGGTTGATGGGCGTGGCAGCCAGCGAATACCGCAACTTGGCCAGCTTGGCCGCGTCCAGCTGCGTGGCCACCAACCGGCACACCATGCTCGATGGTGCGACGGTGCGCAATTGGTATGCCGGGCACAGCGGGTATATGGGCCAAATGGCGGTGCGTTTGGTTCAGTCTGGCTTCACCGGCCCCAGCGACGGCGTCAACACCACATTCAGCTTGGTGTTGGGTGATGGGTTTCAAGGCGAGGTGGCGGTTCAAGACCTGGGCCAACGGTGGCTGCTGACCGAGGGCTACCTCAAGCTGTACCCAACGGCCCGCTATGTGCACTCAGCCATTGATGCGCTGCATGATTTGCAAGCCAAAGCCCCACGCACCATTGCCATCGATGAGGTCGCCGACATGGAAGTGCGCGCCTACCGCTTGGCGGCCTACTTGTCCACACAGCGCCCCAAGGACTGGTTTGGCGCACGTTTTTCCATCCCCTTCGCCCTGGCCACCTTGATGGTGGGCGAAAGGTCGGGCTTGGACGCCTTTGGTGATGAGGCCGTGAATGACCCACGCATTGTGAACTTGGCCAGCAAAATTCGGGTGATCGAAGAGCCGAGTTTTTCTGCTGCTTATCCGGCACAACAAAGGGTCGATCTCAGCCTCACCACCGTGGGCGGTGCGTGTTTTCATGGCCAGTGCACCACCACCAGCGGCGAGCCGGACCGTCCCCACAGCGACGAAGCGTTGCTGCGCAAATTCAATGACCTGGCCATACCCTTGTGGGGCGAATCAGCGGCCAGCGAATTGAGAAATGCCGTGTTGAACATGCATGCTTGCCCTGACGTTTCCAAGCTGCTCCACTTCCTTCCCTGACCTGTTTGAAAGCAACCCATGAAGTACCTTTTGACCCTGTTGTTGTGCATCACCTCCGGCTTGGCCACAGCGCAAACCGCCCCTTGGCCCAGTCAGTCGGTCAGGTTGATCGTGTCGCAGTCGGCCGGCGGCAGCATTGATATCGCCGCACGCTTGATCGGCCAAAAACTCTCAGACGCCCTGGGCAAGCCGGTGGTCATTGACAACCGTGCCGGCGCCAACGGCATGATTGCGGCCGAAGCGGTCATGCGCGCCACCGATGGGCATACTTTTTTGATGACCTCGCCCAGCGCCTTGACCATCAACCAGCACGTCTACAAAAAGGTTCCCTACGAGACCCTGAAAGATTTTGTGCCGGTGACTCAAACCACATCGATTGCCTTTTTACTGGTGGTGCCAGCCAGCGCGCCGCACAAAACCGCCGCTGAATTGGTGGCCGCGGCCAAGGCCAATCCTGGTGCCATCAAGTTTGCATCGGCAGGCATTGGCAACCAGTCGCAATTGGCGGCTGAATTGCTGGCCGGTGCGGGTGGCGTCAATATGTTGCATGTGCCCTACAAGGGTGAGGCACCGGCCCTGACAGACTTGATCGGCGGACAGGTGGACTTTATTTTCGGCACCATGCCCGCGCTGTTGCCGCAGATCAAGGCCGGCAAATTGAAAGCTTTGATGGTGGGGCAACCCCGACGCTCCCCCGCCGTATCGGATGTGCCCACCGCCAATGAGGCCGGGTACCCCAGTGTGCATGTGAGCGGTTGGACGGGCATCGTCGCCCCTGCCAATACCTCACCTGCGGTGGTCAAGCGGCTGAGCGAAGAAATTCAGAAAATTTTGGCCATGCCAGATATCCGCGAAACACTTTCCGCTGCGGGGGCCGAGCCGGTGGGCAGCACGCCTGAACAGTTTGGCGAATTCATTCGTGCAGAGATCGTGAAGTGGGGCCTGGCGGTCAAGCGTGCGGGCATCACACCCGATTGATGGTGATGGCTTGAAGGTCACCAAGCGCACCTTCAGCCACCCCCGGCACAAGCGAAAAACGGTGCAGCCAAAAAAACGGTGCGTCTTGTAATCACACCGACCTGGTTTGTGTGGTGCACAAGGGCAAAAAACCATCCAGCAATTGGGCAAATCCAATCGGGTTGTCCTGACACAGTCGGTGATTGGCATGGGCCAGGGTGTCTGAGGTCGACTGGGGCAAATGGCGCGCCACACGCGCGAACATCTCTA
>CAXNFO010000158.1:0-5470 GCA_964201395.1 Limnohabitans sp. | reverse complement strand
CAACTCGGCCTCCGACAGCACAGGGGGCAAATCGTCCCAAGAGAATTGTTCCTCCAGGGTGTACGCCGAAGATTTGGGTCGCATGTGCCAGTTGTCAATCGAGCCGGTGGGACACGGTGGTACACAGGCCATGCAGAAATTGCACTTATCGGCCATCACCACGTAATTGCGGCTGTCATGCGTGATGGCACCCACCGGACAGGTGGCCTCGCAGGTGTTGCACCGGATGCAAATTTCCGGGTCAATCAAATGCTGGTTGAACAGTTCGGCAGGTGCATTCATGGCCAAGGTGCCTTATCGGGGTTCAGTTGAAACGAACGTAGTCAAAATTCACGGGCTGGCGGTTGATGCCCATGACGGGCGGCGCAATCCAATTGGCGAATTTTCCGGGTTCTACCACACGGCCCATCAGGCTGGCGACAAAAGCGCGGTCTTCGTTGCTGGGCAGCCACTCGCCGACCTTGGCCATCCACTCAGCTTTGGTGACCACTTGGCCATCGGGCGTGATGTTGGAACCCGACAAAGAACCGATGTTGCGGTGAAACGCTTTGTGCGGTGCCTTCAATGTGAAGGGGATGCCCGCCTTGGTGATCACGCGGTTCCAACGGTCAATGCCACTGACAGAGTCGGTGATGTAGTCGTCGCGCAGCACTTCGTTCAATGCGTTGAGCATGGGCACTTCTTTTTCAACCAACTTGCCGTCTTCCACCGACAAAATTTTGTAGCTGTTGCCCTTCAAGACGTGGTCGTCCCCACGCTTGCCTTCTTCGTACCGGCCTTTCAGACCGGAGCTGTAGAAGGTGGCGGCGTTGGACGACTGGTCGGCGCCGAACAAGTCGATGGTCACCGAAAAATGGAAGTTGATGTAGCGCTGGATGGTGGGCAAGTCGATCACACCGGCAGCGCGCAGCTTGGCCACGTCGTCGGTTTTGAGCTGGTTCATCACATCCACGGTGCGCTGAATGGTGCGGCTCACGCCCGACTCGCCCACAAACATGTGGTGGGCTTCCTCGGTCAGCATGAACTTGGTGGTGCGTGCCAAGGGGTCAAAAGCGGACTCGGCCAACGCGCACAACTGGAACTTGCCGTCACGGTCGGTGAAGTAAGTGAACATGAAGAAGCTCAACCAGTCAGGTGTCTTCTCGTTGAAGGCCTGCAAGATGCGGGGGTTGTCTTCGTTGCCGCTGTTGCGCTGGAGCAAGGCGTCGGCTTCTTCGCGGCCGTCTTTGCCGAAGTATTTGTGCAACAGGTAGACCATGGCCCACAGGTGGCGACCTTCTTCCACATTGATTTGGAACAAGTTGCGCAGGTCGTACATGCTGGGGGCGGTGAGGCCCAGGTGGCGCTGCTGCTCGACCGATGCCGGCTCGGTGTCGCCTTGCGTCACGATGATGCGGCGCAGGTTAGCGCGGTGTTCGCCAGGCACGTCTTGCCAGGCCTTTTCACCGGTGTGGTCACCGAAGTGAATCTTGCGGTCTTGCTCCCCGGGATTCAAAAACACGCCCCAGCGGTAGTCACGCATCTTGACGTGGCCAAAATGGGCCCAGCCTTGCGGGTCGACGCTGACGGCGGTGCGCAAGTACACATCCATATCGGTGGAGCCTTCGGGGCCCGTGTCGTCCCACCAGTTGATGAAGTTGGGCTGCCACTGTTCGAGCGCGCGTTGCAACGTGCGGTCTTCGGCCAAGTTAACGTTATTGGGAATTTTTTCGCTGTAGTTAATTGCAGACATACGGTTCTCCAGAAATTGACGCAACGGTGGGGGAACATTACGGTTGCAGCAGGCACCACCGGGAAGCCTTCCGCACAACGCAAAACATCAAACGCGGTTCATGTCGAAAGCGGCTTTTTCACCTTTGCCATAAACCTTCAAGGCACCTTTATCACCAACCGCATTGGGGCGGTTGAAGATCCAGTTTTGCCAAGCGGACAAGCGCCCAAAGATGCGTGTTTCCATGCTCTCTTTTTGGGCAAAACGCAAGTTGGCTTCCAAGCCCGTCAAGCTGTCGGGTGACATCGCCGCGCGCTCTTCCACGGCCAAACGGATTTCGTCTGCCCAGTCGATGTCGTCCGGTGCAGCGGTCACCAAGCCCAAGGCCAAGGCTTTGGTGGCATCCAAGGATTGACCAATCACGCCACGTGCATTTTCAAGCGGCCCCACCTCTTCGTAGAAGCGGCGTTGCAAACGCGATTGGTGGTTGACCATGGGCAAGAAGCCAAAGTTCATTTCACTCAATGCCAAATGCGGTGCTTTTTCGGGGCTGTCGGGCAAGTCCAGCATGTAGGCCCGGTCTGCGGCCAATGCCAGTTCGGCCAAGGTGCCTGCAAAGCAGGAACCTTCATTGATCAGGGCGAAGAGGGAGCGCGATGTCACATCAACACGCGCCAGCGTGCGGCGCAACATGCCAATGGTTTCGTTGACTAACCAGTGGTCTTGGTGCTGGGCCAAGATGGCGTCGCTTTGCAAAGCCAGCTGGGCGTCACCAGCTGTTTTGATCAGCCAAGTGCCCATGTCGAGCTCGTTGGTGCGCAAATTCAAAATGGCGTCATCCAATTCACGCGCCATTTGCAGCGGGTACCAATGGGCGCCAGCGGCCAAGATGGCGTTCAGGTCTTGTGGCAATGCGGCTTTGGGGGCATGCACGGTCAATGTGGCGGTGCGTTTGGCGCGGTCGATGGCCACGTCGACATACTCGTATGTGATGGTGTCTGCGCCGATCACCCGCTGCAGCGGGCTCAGTGCCACACCCTGACCGATGGCTGATAAGCCGGGTCGCTTGCATTGGGCTGCTGTCTGGTTGGCACGGGCCATCACCGCCGCTTGAAACTGCGCGGGCTTGGCGACTTCATCGACCAAGCGCCAATCCACCGCACGCTGGCCGCGCACGCCTTCCACACTGGTGCAGAAGATGTCTGCGTGATCGTGGCGCACTTTGCGCTTGTCGGTCACGCGGGTCAAACCACCCGTTCCGGGCAACACCCCCAGGAGCGGCACCTCGGGCAAGGACACCGCCGATGAGCGGTCGTCCACCAAGACGATTTCGTCACACGCCAATGCCAATTCATAGCCACCACCCGCGCAAGCACCGTTGACGGCTGCGACAAACTTCAAACCGCTGTGGCGGCTGGTGTCCTCGATGCCGTTGCGTGTCTCGTTGGTGAATTTGCAGAAGTTCACCTTCCAAGCATGGGTCGATACCCCGAGCATGAAGATGTTGGCACCAGAACAAAAGATGCGGTCCTTCAAACTGGTCACGACCACACTTTTGACTTCGGGGTGCTCAAAGCGAATCCGGTTCAAGGCGTCGTAGAGCTCGATATCCACCCCCAGGTCGTAACTGTTGAGCTTGAGTTTGTACCCAGGGCGAATGCCACCGTCTTCGTTGATGTTGAGTTGCAAGGTGGCGGTCTCACCCTCGTATTTCACCGACCAATGTTGGTATTGGCTGGGCTCGATCATGTAATTGACGCTGGTCGTTTGGTTCATGTCTCAGTCTCCAAGTTGAATGGGGCATATGCGGTTGAATGTGAAAGGCATTTTCATGACCGACCTCAAGCGTGAACGCAAGATTTGGAAGCTTTCCTCCAGGGCTTGGGCGCTGGTGTCCAGCACCATGTCCGCTTTGGCATAAAACTCTGAGCGACCTTGCAGGATCATCTTCAGGTCTTCAATGGCCTGCGCACTTCCCGCCATGGGGCGCATATCGCCTTGGGCGGCCACGCGCGACAAATGGTCCTCTGGTTTGGCTTGCAACCACACCGTGTAGCAGTGGGAAAGCATTTCATTGAAGGTCGCGGTGTCTGACACCAAACCGCCTGGGGTGGCAATCACCACCTCTGGATAGACTTGAATCGTCTCCTCCAATGCACGCCGCTCGTATCTGCGGTACGCATGGGTGCCGTAGAGGTTGTGGATTTCAGAAATGCTGCAGCCGGCAAACTTCTCGATCTCGCGGCTCAGTTCCACAAAGGCGTAGCCCAAATCGGCGGCCAAGCGGGCCCCCAAAGTCGATTTGCCCGCACCCCTCAAGCCAATCAAAGCGATTCGATGGGTGCGCGCAGCGTCTGTGGTGGCACCAAACATCTCTGCAATGTGCACGCGCACGCGGCGCAATTCAGCCTCGCTGCGCGGGCCCAGCATTTCACGCAGCAACAACCATTCAGGAGAGGTGGTGGTGACATCGCCCAACAACTCCGCCAGCGTGCACTGCAAAGCACCGGCCACTTGCAACAAGACCAAGATCGAAGCATTGCCTTCGCCATATTCAAGGCTGGCCAAATGTCTTTCGGACACATCGGCCGCCATGGCCACCGCCTTGCGCGTCATCCCGCGTCGAGCGCGCAATACACGCACCCGTTCGCCCAGTGCGACCAAAAATGGGTTCTTCACATCGATTGCTTCTGCCATTTGTAACTTTCAATTCAAATCGATTAGGGACAAACCCTAATCTGCAATATACTGCTTACCATGCTTTTTATTGCGTGTTAATCTTTAGATAAGCATAATAATTCATGCTCGACCCCATGACAAGCAGCAAGGTGCACCAGGACATCCTGGCGCACACCACATTCAGCTGATTTCCCCCAGAAAGCGCACCATCTCGGAATGGTTTTGCAAGTGAGTGTCCAGCGTTTTCAATTTGTTTTCCACTTGGAAACACCCATGCCAATCACAAAGCGCGGATGATCATGCAACGATACGAAAGTCCGTCGCCTTGGCGATTGGTCGAACATGCTTGCTTTCTCGCTTCATTTCGACAAAGCCGTAATTCGACATGGTTTTCAACGTGCGAGAGAGATTGCCAGGTTTTCGCCCAGTGATGTCGGCCAACGAAGAGATGGACTGCGGCTTGGCGTTCTGAATCACCTTCAGCAAGGCGCGGTTGTCATCGCTCAAGACCTCCGCTAGAGAACGCATGGAGGTAAACCAAATTTTAGGGTCAGTCGCCTTGGGTTTGTAATCACCACGCGCGATAGCCAACACGCGCTCGCGAATTTTCTCTTGAGGCATGATGCCAACAACAAATGTTTTCATGATTTCCCAACCTTTTTTAACACTCGGTCCACTTCAACAAAGAAGTCTGACAAAAGCTGATGTGCGTCTTTGAACGCATAGGGCACACCTTTGTCGCTGATGTGCCGATGCTTGTGGTCATACGGCAATCGCACGCCCGCATATTTGAATTTCTTGGGTGGTTTCACCGCGTGGGCGTTGTCATACCCAAGAATTCGTTTGCCATAGGGTTCATGCAATGTCAGCGAATAACGAATCCCGTGAGGAATGTCCGCCGAAACAACAACGACCCATGCCTCAATCTTGACCCAATACCCATCCCCTTGATCAATGATCTGATCATGTAAATCGAGAAGTGTCTCTATGACGTGGTCTTCACGCATGGCAAACTGTATCATCGGTTGATAAAGTACGCAACTTACTCAACACCGTCACCGAGGCAACTTCCCCAAAATA
>CAXNFO010000157.1:0-5488 GCA_964201395.1 Limnohabitans sp. | reverse complement strand
TCGTAGCTCAGCGACTTGCTGATCAAGGGGTTGATGGAGAAAGTGGACCCGTCGGTCACCATGAAGGTGTAGCCGTCTTTGGGCGCCAAGGCCATGGCTTGGGCCGCGACCATGCCGTTCGCACCGGGCCTGTTGTCCACCGTGACCGGCTGGCCCAAACGCTCGCTCAGGCGCTGCGCATAAATGCGCGCCACCGTGTCGGGCAAACCGCCAGCAGCATGGGTGATGACGAATTTGATCGGCTTGTTTGGATAAGCCTGGGCCCAGGCCGAGCCCGTGACTGCCAGGGCAGCACCCGTGACCATGCCCATCAACCATGTTCGCCGAGCGCGAAAGAGCTGTTCCATATCTGTCTCCTTGAAAAATCAGGGGGCTTCGAGCAAGGCCACCGGGTCGCCATAGCGCGCAGCGGCCTGCACCACTTGCGGGTCGCGCAAGGCGCACAAAAAACCTTGGTCAATGATGGTTTCCTCGCCCGCCGTGACGGTGGCGTCAAGCACCACCAGGTCTTGGTGCACGGGAGGCTCTTCCCAGTGGGGCATGTGGCGGCGAATCCAGTCGCTGGGTTGGGCCAGGTCGATGCCAAAGTGCAGCGCACCCGGCGCATTCGAGCCCGCTGGGTAAATCACGTTTCGCGGTGCGCGTGGGTTAAAGCCGCAGCCCCCGCCCTCGATGAGTTTGCCGCCCATCAGCATCTCGCGCAACAAACCGGCTTCGGTGCTGTGCCCGTGCACCGCAGTGACCAAGCGGTTGCGAAACTCGACGGCGATGGGCTCTTCAAAGACTTGGTCGAAACCAATCGCGCCTTGGGGATAGAGCACACCGTCAATGGCGATGGCCGCATTGCCGTCGTTTTTCATGGCCGTGCTGTCCCAAAAATTGGGGCCATGGGTGGGCAAGTAGTGCACATAACAGCCGGGTTCATCGGCCTTCATCTTGCCGCGCCAGCGGTTGCCCGCAAACATCGCGTCGCGCATCGCCGCCGTGTAGGGAATGCGCAGGTCGGAGCCGCGTGCATCGCTGAAACGCAATTCAAAATCGCGCCCCTTGGGGAAACGCCGCTCGGTGGCGCGGATGATTTCGCCGACCAAATCCACCGGGAAAGCCGCATGCGGCGTGTGCAGCAAATCCAGGTCGCGAAAGTAAGTGATCTTGATCCAGCGCTGGCCGGCTTTGCGCTGGGCCACGTTGAACGGGTCTTCGATGGAGCAAAACCAGGTCGAGACCACCACATCCACCCCAGCGATCAACGGCTTGACGGTTTCTGGCACCGCTGGCAAGGTGGTGTTGGGGGCCATGTACATCTCGAAATGGGCCCCGCGAGACAAGCACAGGCCTTGCACGGCTTGGATCACGCCCGGGTCGAGCAGCGGGTCGGTGAGCATCAGCAATCGCTCGCCCGGGCGCACCGCAAACACCTGGAAAAAATTGTCCATGGCCTGAAAGTACTGGCGCGTGGCCGCGATTTTGTCGGGCAAGGGCGGCGGCGCACCGACAAATGACAGCGGGGTTTGCGGCATCAGTCCACCTTCGCGCCGGTCTCTTTGACCAAGCGCGCCCACATCGGAAATTCCCGGTTGATGTGCGATTGGTGCTCAGCCGGGGAACTGGTCACGGGCTCGGCACCGCGGCCGCGCAAGCGCTCGACCACATCGGGATCCACCAAGGCGCGCTGCAAAGCGGCATTGATGCGCTCAATCACCGCTGGGGGTGTTCCAGCGGGGGCATACAAACCATCGCTGGCGGCCAAGTCAAAGCCCTTCAAACCGACCTCGTCCAAGGTGGGCAAATCGGGCAAGCTGCGCACCCGCTGTCGGGTGGTCACTGCCAAGGCGCGCAATTTGCCGGCTTGCACCTGGGCCATGAGGTTGGCGGTGAGGTCGATCATCATTTGCACGTCTCCCGCCAACAAACCGGTCAAAGCAGGGCCGCCCCCTTTGTAGGGGATGTGCTGGATGTCCACATCGGCCATGCGGCGAAATGATTCACCTGCCATGTGCGAGGTGGTGCCATTGCCCGCCGAGGCAAACGACACCTTGCCCGGGTTGGCCTTCAAGTAGGACAGCAATTGGGCAGCGTTTTGCACCGGCAAGTTGGGGTTGACCACCAGAACGGCGGGAATGAACGAGACCCGACCCAAGGTGGCAAAGTCGCGCAACTCAAAACCCGTGCGGGCATACAACGCATGGTTGGTGCCGTGGGTGCCATTGGTGCCATACAACAAGGTGTAGCCATCGGCAGCGGCGCGCGCCACGCCCTCGCTGCCCACGTTGCCGCCAGCACCCGGTTTGTTGTCGATCACAATGGCCTGACCCAAATATTCGGCCAACTTGGGTGCGACCGAGCGCGCCAAGTTGTCCGCGCCGCCCCCGGGTGGGAAGGGCACGACCAACTTGATTGGGCGATTGGGGTAAGCCTGGGCCCAGGCGGTGGGCGTGGCGGCGACCAGCGATGACGCTGCAGCCAAAAAGTGTCTGCGTTGCATAGTTTTAAATGGGTGAATGAAGTAAAGGGACAGGCCAACGCTCAGTTGACCAAATCTGGCAAGGCCACGCCCAGCGCTTGGGCTTGGTGCACGCGCCAATCGGTGGTCTTGGGGATCACGCCTTGGAATGAACACACCTCAGCAGGGATTTGCAAATCGCCCACCCCGATGGCCGGGCCCCCATTGGCGAACGACTTCACCGCATCGAGCATTTGGCGGCGAAATGCGACGATGGCCATGTCGCTCGCGCCCAAGCGGTCGTGCTCGCGGTCAACGATGGGCCCCATGCCCACCCACATCGCCAAATCTTGGTTCGGAATGCCAGGGATGCCGGTGAAGTTGCCCGCCTTCATGGCAGCGCGGTCTTGCTTGAAATGGTTGCCCACATGGCGCGCCGGGTGGAAAGCCGCGTCCACGTCCACACCCACCTCGGTGTGCAAAAACTTGCGCCAAGCCGCCGTGTCGGGCGTGGTTTGCGGGTCACCCCAGGCGATGAAGTGAAACGCGGTGTGTTCGTCATCGATGGGGGTGTTGAAGTTGGCCACGTTGTATTGGTCGTTGGGCGGGATCAAGGCCGCTGCCGGGGCCACAAACACCGTGGTGCGCACGTACTCGTGGGTGGCGGCGTTTTGGATCGGTCGGCGCAGCGCGGCATAACGAAAGCCATAGCCATTGAGCTCGACTTGCATGCGCGGCGCTTTGTCGGTGGACGGGCGCAACCAGTTTTCGTTGTTGGCCTTGGCGCCGTCCACGCGGGCGGGCACCATGTCTGACGAGTGCAAGCTGGAGCTGTGCGCCGAATCGATTTGGCCTTCCAAAATTTGCGCCCAGTTGGCTGGAATGATGATTTTGGCGATGGACACCTGGACCTCATCGGTGGGCGCCCAGCGCGGGGGCACAAATGGCGTCATGGTCTCCGGCGGGCCCATATACGCCCACACTGCGCCCGCCCATTCGTGGGTGGGATAGGCCTGGTGCTTGACCTTGCTGACCAAGCCGCTGCCCGCAGGCTCCGAGCTCATCTCTATGACATGACCGCTCACGTCCATCTTCCAGCCGTGATACAGGCAGCGCAAGCCACCGTGCTCATTGCGGCCATACACCAGCGATGCGCGCCGGTGCGGGCACTGCTCATCCAAGACGCCGACCTGGCCCTCGGTGTCGCGAAACACCACCAGGTTTTCGCCCAAGACCCGGGCGCGAACGGGGGTGCCATCGGGCTCGGGCACCTCTTCGGACAAGCAAACCACTTGCCAGTGGCGGCGCATCAACTGGCCCATCGGGGCATCGCCCTCGACACGGCACATCAACATGTTTTCTTCGTGGGTCAGCATGGTCGCTCCTGGGCTGGCGGTTTGGGCAAGCGCAGAAATGGCTTGCCCGTTTTTGCTTAGTGATCTAAGATTATGATTCCAGTTTACACCTTGTCAAGCCTTCGGGCTTTGGTACAAACCATGTCCCATTTCTCTTTGGCAGTCGCCCCTTTGAGCGCCTTGCGGGTGCGCCGAAAACACCCCTTCGCCCGTGACATCGTGCGCTTTGAATTGACCCATCCGCAAGGCCAGGACTTGCCAGATTGGTCAGCAGGCGCACACATCCGCTTGTCCACGCCCCAGGGCCACATCCGCAGTTATTCGCTGTGCGGACCAGTTGGCGCGCGCGACCATTGGGCGATTGCGGTCAAGCGCGAGGCGAATGGGCGTGGCGGTTCGGCCAGCTTGATTGACGAGGTTCACGAAGGCGACGAATTGCCCCTTCTCGGCGGCGACAACTTGTTTGCCCTGGACCCCCAGGCCACCGAACACATTCTGATTGCCGGCGGCATTGGCCTCACACCCTTGTATGCGATGGCGCAAACCCTGGCCCAAACCCCGGCAGCGAAATTTCACCTGTATGTGTGCAGCCGTGACGCTGAAGGCACGGCATTTTTAAGCGAGTTGCAACTAGCCCCTTGGCGCGAGCATGTGACCATCCACCACGACGCGGGAGATACCAGCCAAGCGCTGGACCTGTGGCCGCTGTTGGAAACCCCCAGCGCCGCCCATGTGTATTGCTGTGGCCCACAAGGCCTGATGGACAGTGTGCGTGACATGAGTGGGCATTGGCCCACCCACCACATCCATTTCGAGAGCTTCGGCGCCAGCCAACAAGGTTGGGCCGAGAACCAAGCTTTTGAGGTGGTGTTGCGCCACAGCGGCCAGCGCATCACCGTGCCAGCGGATCGCAGCATTTTGGAGAGCTTGCGCCAAGCGGGTGTGCGCGTGGCCAGCTCGTGCGAGAGCGGCACCTGCGGTTCGTGCAAAACCGGCTTGCTCGCCGGTGCGGTGGAACACCGCGACCTGGTGTTGTTGGCCGATGAACAAGCCACGCACATCATGCCGTGTGTGTCGCGCTCGGTCGGTGGCGCCACCTTGGAGCTGGACCTGTGACGCCTTTGCGCATCGGTGTGGCCGGCCTGGGCCGCGCCTTCACCTTGATGATGCCCACCTTTGTCCATGACCCCAGGGTGCAATTGGTCGCCGCCTGCGATCCCCAGCCACTGGCTTGCGCCCAGTTTGAGCGCGACTTTCAAGCGCCCAGCGTGGGCTCGGTGGAAGCCTTGTGCCAGCGCCCAGATGTGGACTGGGTGTACGTGGCAACACCTCACCAGTTCCACGCCGAGCATGTGGTGCTGGCCGCCCAACACGGCAAACATGTGCTGGTGGAAAAACCCATGGCCATCCACTTGGCCGACTGCTCCCGCATGATCGCGGCCTGTGATAAAGCCCACACGGCCTTGATCGTGGGGCACAGCCACAGCTTCAATGGGCCGGTGCTGCGCGCCCACCAACTCATCCGCAGTGGGCGCTACGGCCGGGTGCGCATGATCCACGCCCTGCAATACACCGACTTTTTATACCGCCCACGCCGCCCTGAGGAGTTGCAAACCGATGCGGGTGGCGGGGTCATCCACAGCCAGGCCGCGCACCAAGTCGACATGGTGCGCTTGCTCGGTGGCGGTTT
>CAXNFO010000156.1:0-5498 GCA_964201395.1 Limnohabitans sp. | reverse complement strand
TGGTTTGACACCGCGGTCAACGCCTACTTGATCGAACACGGGGTGCTCGACATCCACCACGGCGAGGCGATTGGTTTGGTGGTCGAAACCCAGTGCAACTATTTCTCGCCCCTGGCCTTTCCGCAAACCGTCGAAGCCGGGTTGCGGGTGGCGCGACTGGGCAGTTCCAGCGTGCGTTACGAAGTGGCTTTGTTTGCCCAAGACCAAGACCTGTGCGCAGCGCGCGGTCATTTTGTGCACGTGTATGTGGACCGCGTGAGCCGCCGTCCCGTCAGCCTGCCGCAACCCCTCAAACAATTATTGGAGACCTTGACATGACCCCCAGCGAACGCAGCCAAGCCGTGGACGAGGCCATCACCAGCCGCATGTCCATGCGCGCTTTCACGGACCAAGCGGTGCCGCGCGCCACCATCGAAGCCATTTTGCAAGTGGCGAGCCGGGCCCCATCGGGCACCAACACCCAGCCGTGGAAGGTGTATGTCTTGCAAGGTGCCAACCGCGACAGCTTGGTGCAAAAAGTGTGTGCAGCCCACGACGACTTGCGCGACCACCCTGAAAAAGCCGCCGACTACCAAGAAGCCTACGACTACTACCCGGAAAAATGGGTCAGCCCCTACATAGATCGGCGGCGTGAAAACGGCTGGGGCTTGTATGGTTTATTGGGCATAGTCAAAGGTGAAAAAGACAAAATGCACGCCCAGCACCAGCGCAACTTTTGCTTTTTTGATGCGCCGGTGGGCTTGATGTTCACCATCGACAAGGTCATGGGCCGCGGCTCCTTGCTCGATTACGGCATGTTTTTGCAAAACATCATGGTGGCCGCCCGCGGCCGCGGTTTGCATACCTGCCCCCAAGCGGCTTGGAACAACTTTGCCAACATCATCTTGCCCCACATAGGTGCCTCTGAAAGCGAGATGCTGGTGTGCGGCATGTCGCTGGGGTGGATCAAGGCCGACGAGCCGGTCAACACCTTTTTCACCCCCCGCGAAGATGTGGCCAGCTTCACCCATTGGTGTGACGCCGCACCATGATCATCACCAGTCTGCTCGACACCGATCTGTACAAGTTCACCATGATGCAGGCGGTGCTGCATCAGTTCCCGGGTGCGCAGGTGGAATACCGCTTCAAGTGCCGCAACCCCGGGGTGCAGTTGGGCCCTTTGGTGCATGAAATTCGCACCGAAGTGCGTTCGCTGTGCAGTTTGAAGTTTCAAGACCCAGAGTTGCTGTGGCTGCGCAGCCTGCGCTTCATCAAAAGCGACTTTGTGGATTTTTTGGGGCTGTTCAAGCTCAACGAAAAATACATCGAGATCGAAGCCTTGCCATCGGGCGAAATCGACATTGCCATTCGCGGCCCCTGGTTGCACACCATCTTGTTTGAAATCCCGGTGCTGGCCATCGTCAACGAGGTGTTTTTCCGCCACACCCAACGCTTGCCGGATTTTTTGCAAGGCCGCGAGCGCTTAGACCGCAAAATCGGTCAACTCCAAGCCGATGATTTGCGCGAATTGAAGATCGCTGACTACGGCACCCGCCGGCGTTTTTCCAAAGCCTGGCATGAGGAAGTCCTGCGTGTGTTGGCCGATCGCCTGGGCACCGGCCCCAGCGGCCAATTTGCCGGGACCAGCAACGCCTTGTTTGCCATGAAGCTGGGCCTGACCCCATTGGGCACCATGGCCCACGAATACCTGCAAGCCTGCCAAGCCTTGGGGCCACGGCTGCGTGACAGCCAGGTGTTTGGTTTTGAGACCTGGGCGCGCGAATACCGTGGCGACCTGGGCATTGCCCTGAGCGATGTGTACGGCATCGAGCCCTTTTTGCGCGACTTCGACATGTACTTTTGCAAGCTCTTCGACGGCGCGCGCCACGACAGCGGCGACCCCTTCACCTGGGGCGAGCGCTTGCTCGAGCATTACAAAAACAACCGCGTCGACCCGCTGACCAAAACCTTGATCTTCAGCGACGGCCTCACCGTGCCGCGCACCATTGAGCTGTACCAACGCTTTCGTGACCGCTGCAAACTCGCTTTTGGCATTGGCACCAACCTCACCAACGACTTGGGCTATGAGCCGCTGCAAATCGTCATCAAAATGGTGCGCTGCAATGGCCAGCCAGTGGCCAAGCTCTCCGACACGCCGTCGAAGAACATGTGTGATGACGAGAAGTACCTGGCCTATTTGCGCCAGGTCTTCGATATCAAAGCCGCTGATTGATTCAGTCGCGTGCTGTGCCGCTGATCTTCGGACGGTGCTTTTGTGACAATGGGGACTTACTATGTTTTCAACTTGGCTTATGAATAAAACTTTTTGGCATCGCGCTTGGGCGCTGTTGGCGCCCCTGTTGCTGTGTCCGGGCCTGGCGGGCGCGGCGAGCATCGATGGCGCCGCGCTCAGTGCCTGGTGGGGCCTGCCTTTTGCCGGCATCTTGCTGTCAATCGCCTTGTGCCCCCTGCTGACACCCACGCTGTGGCACCACCACTACGGCAAGATCGCTGCTGGCTGGGCCTTGGCATTCTTGCTGCCCTTTGCGGCGGTTTATGGCCCCGGCCTGGCCGCCGCCAACTTTGTGCACGCCCTGCTGGCCGAGTACATCTCCTTCATCATTTTGCTGACGGCGCTCTACACCGTCTCCGGCGGCATTTATATCCGCGGCAATTTGCGCGGCAGCCCGGGACTCAACACCACCATTTTGGGTGTGGGTGCGGTGTTGGCCAGCGTCATGGGCACCACCGGCGCCTCGATGCTGCTGATTCGACCCCTGATCCGCGCCAACGACGACCGCCGGCATGTGGCCCATGTGGTCATCTTTTTCATTTTCATTGTCTCCAATGCGGGCGGCTCGCTCACGCCCTTGGGCGACCCGCCGCTGTTCTTGGGTTTTCTCAAAGGCGTGGATTTTTTCTGGACGCTACAGACCTTGCTGCCCCAGACCCTGTTTCTGGTGGTCAGTTTGCTGGCTATTTTCTACGCGCTCGATGCCTGGCTGTATCACCGCCGTGAGGAAATGCTGCCGGTCGATCCAACGCCAGTGAGCCGATCCATCGGCTTTGATGGGGCTGGCAATTTTGCGCTGCTGGCGGTGATCGTCGCGCTGGTGCTGATGAGCGGTATCTGGACCAGCAGCGTGGTGTTCGATGTCTGGGGCACCGAGGTCGGACTGCCTGGTCTGTTGCGTGACCTCGGTTTGGTCTTGGTCACATTGCTGTCGCTGCGCTTGACGCCGGCCCAGGTGCATGCCGACAACCAATTCGGCTGGGCGCCCATGCAAGAAGTGGCCAAGCTGTTTGCAGGCATTTTCCTCACCATCATTCCGGTCATTGCGATGCTGAAGGCTGGCGTTGACGGGCCGTTTGGCGCGGTGGTCTCGGCCGTCACCCGGCCCGATGGCAGCCCTGATGTACTGATGTACTTTTGGATCACCGGTGCCCTGAGTTCCTTTTTGGACAACGCGCCCACCTACTTGGTGTTCTTCAACACGGCGGGCGGGGACCCCCAGATGTTGATGACCACGCTGGCGCCCACCCTGGCCGCCATTTCTGCTGGCGCCGTGTTCATGGGTGCCAACAGCTACATCGGTAATGCGCCCAATCTCATGGTCAAAGCCATTGCCGAAGACCGTGGCGTCAAGATGCCCAGCTTTTTCGGCTACATGTTGTGGTCGGGGGGCATCTTGATCCCCTTGTTCATCATCATGGGTTTCATTTGGTTCCGCTGAAGGCGGGACCCATTCCGAGGAGAAAGTAATTTTGAGCAAGCCCCGCATTCTGATTGCCCGCACCGTGTTTCCCGAAGTGGTGGCCCGGTTGCGTCAGCACTTTGATGTCACCGACAACCAAGCCGATGTGGCCTGGACCAAGGCTGAGTGGACCCGGCGTTTGAGCCAACATGTGGGCGCCTTCAGCATGGGCATCGACCCGGTGGATGAAGAAGTGCTGCAAGCTTGCCCGCAACTCAAGATCTGCGCCAACATGTCGGTGGGCTACAACAATTTGGATGTGCCCGCCATGACCCGCCACGGTGTGTTGGCCACCAATGCGCCCGATGTGCTGACCGAGACCACCGCCGACTTTGGCTTTGCCTTGATGATGGCGGCGGCCCGTCGGGTGACCGAAAGCGAACACTTTTTGCGTGCTGGCCAGTGGAAGCAATGGCGTTACGATTTGTTCGCTGGCGCCGAAGTGCACGGCAGCACCTTGGGCATCATGGGCATGGGGCGCATTGGCCAGGCCATTGCGCGCCGAGGTGCGCATGGCTTTGGCATGCAAGTGATTTATCACAACCGCAGCCGCTTGAGCCCTGAGATGGAGGCCGCTTGTGGGGCCCGTTATGTGGGCAAAGATGAATTGCTGGCGCAAGCCGATCACCTGGTCTTGGTGGTGCCGTATTCCAAAGAAGCCCATCACACCATCGGCGCTGAGGAGATCGCGCGCATGAAACCCACCGCCACCCTGACCAACATTGCCCGAGGTGGCATCGTGGATGACGCGGCCTTGATCGTGGCCTTGCGCGAAGGCCGCATTGCCGCCGCTGGTTTGGATGTGTTTGAAGGCGAGCCTGCGCTCAACCCCGGCTTTTTGGGTTTGAAGAATGTGGTGCTCACACCGCACATTGCCAGCTCCACTGTCGCCACCCGATTGGCCATGGCCCATTTGGCTGCCGACAACCTGATTGGCTACCTCACCGAAGGCCAAGCGCGCACGCCGCTCAACCCCGAAGTCATCGGGGCAACCCGTTGATCGATACCCCCACCTGGGTGGCCCTGGCAGCGCTGGCGGTGTGTGCCATGCTGGCGCTGTTGCTGTGGCGCCGAACCGTCCCGGCGCCAGACCCCGCCCAAAGCGCCGCCTGGGAACAACTGCACGAGCGACTGAACCGCTTGGAGCGCGACATGCGTTTGGAGGTGGGCGAATCCGCCCGGGGTGCACGCCAAGAGCTGTCACTCAATTTGGCGCAGTTTCAGCAGGCTCAATCCGAGCAATTGGGCTTGTTGCAAAAAAATCTGGGAGACACTTTGAGCACCCAGTTGCTGGCGCTCAGCGAGGGCAATGCGCGGCGCATGGCCGAGGTGCGTGACACCTTGGATCAGCAGCTGCAGCAATTGCAAAAAACCAATGCCGCCAAGCTCGATGAGATGCGCCAAACCGTGGACGAAAAACTGCAAACCACCTTGGAAGCGCGTTTGAGCGAAAGCTTCAAACAAGTGGCCGAGCGTTTGGAGCAGGTGCACCAAGGTTTGGGCCACATGAAAACCTTGGCCCAAGGCGTTGGCGACCTGCAACGGGTCTTAAGCAATGTGAAGACCCGTGGCATTTTTGGCGAGGTGCAACTCGAGGCCTTGCTGGAGCAGGTGCTGACCATCGAGCAGTACGGCAAACAAATTGAGACCAAGCCGCGCAGCAACCAGCGGGTGGACTTTGCCATCAAACTGCCTGGCCGAAGTGATGATGGCGCTGAGGTTTGGCTGCCCATCGACGCCAAGTTTCCGCGTGAAGATTACGAG
>CAXNFO010000155.1:0-5504 GCA_964201395.1 Limnohabitans sp. | reverse complement strand
GGGTTTTGAAACACCTGGTAGCTTTCGGGTCGGCGCAAGCCCGCCACAGATTGGTCAATCTCATAGCCACTGGGGGTGCTGACATGGACTTTGAAGCCGAGCAAATCGGCAGCTTGCAGCCAGGTGTTGGCCATGTTGTTGCCGTCCCCCACCCAAGCCACGATCTTGCCGCGAATGCTGCCACGGTGCTCGATGTAGGTGAAGATGTCAGCCAAAATTTGGCAGGGGTGAAACTCATTGGTCAGGCCATTGATCACCGGCACGCGTGAATTGGCTGCGAAGCGCTCCAACTTGCTTTGCTCGTAGGTGCGGATCATCACCAGGTCCACCATGCGGCTGATCACTTTGGCGCTGTCTTCGATGGGTTCGGCACGACCCAGTTGGCTGTCGCCAGTGGTCAAGTGCACCACCGAACCTCCCAGCTGGTACATGCCAGCTTCAAAGCTGACACGGGTGCGGGTTGAGGCTTTTTCAAAAATCATGGCCAGGGTGCGGTCCACCAAGGAGTGGTGTTTTTCGTAGGCCTTGAACTTCTTTTTGATCAAAGCCGCGCGCTCAAACAGATACGCGCACTCCGTGGCACTCAGATCGTTGAATTGCAGAAAGTGGCGCATGGTTGCCTCAGGCCACCGGGGCGGTTTCAGCCAGCCATTGGCGCACCAAGGGCGCCAACAAAGCCACCACTTCGTCGGCTTCAGCTTCGGTGATGATGAGTGGCGGCACCAAACGGATCACTTTGTCGGCGGTCACACTGATGAGCAAACCCGCGTCCAAGGCGCGCTGCATCAAGCCGCCGCAGGATGCGGTGAGTTCGATGCCGATCATCAAGCCCTGGCCGCGTATGTCTTTCACACCAGCGAGGGAACCCAGCTCACGCGACAAGGCGGCACGCAGGTGCGCACCGACTTTGGCCACATGCGCCAACAGTTGGTCTTCTTCGATGATGCGAATGGTTTCCACCCCGGCGCGCATGGCCAAGGGGTTGCCACCAAAGGTGGTGCCGTGGTTGCCGGGTTGGAAAATGTGGGCTGCCTTGGGGCCTGCCACCACCGCACCAATGGGCACGCCCGAAGCCAATCCTTTGGCCAGGGGCATCACATCGGGGACGATGCCCGCCCATTGGTGGGCAAACCATTTGCCGGTGCGACCCATGCCGCACTGAACCTCGTCGATCATCAGCAACCAGCCGCGCTCGTCACACAGTTTTCTCACGGCTTGCAGGTATTCGACCCGAGCCGGGTTGACACCGCCTTCGCCTTGGATGGTTTCCAAAAATACCGCGACCACGTCTTGGCGAGCTGCGGTGGCTTTTTGCAAGGCGTCGATGTCGTTCAAGGGCACCCGAATGAAGCCATCGACCATGGGGCCAAAGCCTTGCTGGATTTTTTCGTTGCCGGTGGCGCTGAGGGTGGCAATCGAGCGGCCATGAAAAGCTTTGTCATAGACCACGATCTGGGGCAGATCAATCCCCTTGTCATGGCCAAATTTGCGCGCCAATTTGATGGCCGCTTCGTTGGCTTCCAAGCCCGAGTTGCAGAAAAAAACGTTTTGCATGCCCGACAACTCGACCAGTTTGCGGGCCAGGTTCTCTTGATCAGGGATGTGGTAGTAGTTGCACGAGTGCATCATCTTGGCCACTTGATCCTGCAAGGCAGGCACCAATTTGGCATGTCCATGGCCCAGGGTGTTGACGGCGATACCCGCCAAAGCGTCCAAATAGCATTTGCCGGCGGTATCCCACACGCGGACACCGAGCCCATGAGAAACGGCCATGGGCAAGCGCCCGTAGGTGTTCATGGTGTGCGGGGAGCTGGGCGCAACGGGCGTGGTCATGTCGTGTCCTTGGACAATGGGGCAAAGCGTTTCAAAGGCTTGAACCGCGGGGAGCAGATTCTAGGGCCAGCCAATGACGACTTCGTGGCGCTTGTGACACCCGTCTGTGCGAGGGCCTGCAAGCACCAGATTGTCAGGCTCCAACAAGCCGCATCGATAGAATCGACAAAGGTCAAAAGTTTTTTCAGCGCCCCACACACCAGCCCCCACAATGTCATCTCCCTCTGCGCATGAAGTTTGGATTTTGGGCTTGACCGTCGGCGGTCAAACTTTCCGGCCCAGCGACTGGGCCGAGCGATTGGCGGGGGTCATGTCTTCATTTCGACCTGGAGGCGTTGTCCCTGGCGACCACCTGAGTTATTCGCCCTGGTGCGTGCCCACCACCAACGAAGTGGGCCAAAAATGTGTCATTGTTCATGTGGATTTGCGCGATGCCGAGGTCATGGCCTGGGACTTTGTGCTGAACTTTGCCCGGGACAACCAGTTGCAGGTGGTCAAAGGGGCTTTGGTGCTGTGACAACAAAAAAGCCGTCTTGCGACGGCTTTTTGCTTTGCTGACAGCGCACCCGTTACAAACGGCGGCCTGACGAATCAGACCGGGCTGATGGGCCTGATGTTCAGGCCGCGGTGGCCAAGGTCTTGACCTTGGCGCTGAGGCGGCTCTTATCGCGAGCAGCCTTGTTTTTGTGAAAAATGCCTTTGTCAGACACAGAGTCCACGACGGTTTGCATTTTGGCAAACAGCTCGGTGGCCTTGGTCTTGTCGCCAGCCAAAACCGCTTTTTCAACGTTTTTGACGGCGGTGCGGTACTTAGAGCGCAGTGAGGTGTTGGCAGCGTTCAGATGGACGTCTTGACGCGCGCGTTTACGGCCCGACGCCAGGCGCGGGTTCTTTTTCTTGGGCTTTCCAGATGCCATGATGGTGTTCCTATGTGTCTGTGGATGTTGTCAGCAAAGCCCGCGATTGTATCAAAGCGCCAGACCTGGGATGGGCACGCCCCATGTCAGCCAAACCGGGTCGTCGCTGATCAGGGGCGAGGGCTACACTTGTGGCGTGTCATTGTTCAAATCTGCATCCACCGTCTCCTTGTGGACCTTGGTCTCGCGTGTCACTGGTTTGGCGCGCGAGTTGCTGATCGCGGCCACCTTTGGCGCCAGCGCCATGACAGATGCCTTCAATGTGGCCTTTCGGATACCCAATTTGTTCCGGCGCTTGTTTGCCGAGGGGGCGTTTGCCCAGGCCTTTGTGCCGGTGCTGGCCAGCACCCGCAGCCAGGAGGGCGATGAGCGGGCTGTTGAGTTGCTGGGCCATGTCGCCACAGCGCTTTTTTGGGTGTTGGCACTGACTTGTGTGGTCGGCGTCGCGGGGGCGCCTGTGCTGGTCTGGGCCATGGCGTCTGGTTTAGGTCGCGACCCCGCAGCCAACGAAGCGGCGGTGTTCATGACCCGTTGGATGTTTCCTTACATCGGCTTCATGTCCTTGGTGGCCTTGGCCGCTGGGGTGCTCAACACCTGGAAGCGCTTTGCGGTGCCTGCGGCCACCCCAGTGTTGCTCAATGTCAGCATGGTGGCGTGTGCTTGGTGGGGCGGTCCATGGTTCGATTCCCAGGGATGGCCAGCCATTTATGCATTGGCTGCTGGCGTCATGTTGGGTGGCTTGATGCAGTTGGGCGTGCAGTTGTGGGCCTTGCACCGATTGGGCTTGCGGCCACGCTTGGCCTGGCCGGGTCGGGGATGGATGGCCGCTTGGCGAGACCCGGGTGTGGGGCGCATCTTGGGCCTGATGGCGCCGGCCTTGCTCGGGGTGAGCGTGGCCCAAATTTCCCTCATTATCAACACCCAAATCGCCTCACACTTGACCCCTGGCAGCGTGACTTGGTTGGGCTATGCCGACCGCTTGATGGAGTTCCCCACCGCCTTGTTGGGGGTGGCCTTGGGGGTGGTTTTATTGCCCGCTTTGACCCAGGCCAGAAGCAGTGGCGATCAGCAGCGTTACAGCGGTCTGATCGATGATGGTTTGCGTTGGGTGGTGGTGTTGGCCCTGCCTTGCGCGGTGGCCATGATGATTTTTTCCAAGCCCTTGGTGAGTGTGTTGTTTCACTATGGTGCGTTCACCAACCATGATTTGATGCAAACCAGCCTGGCTTTGGTGGGTTATGGGGTTGGCTTGATGGGTTTGGTGGCCATCAAGGTGCTGGCGCCGGGTTTTTATGCCAGCCAAGACACCCGCACCCCCATGCGAATCGCCTTGGGGGTCTTGGCGCTGACCCAATTGCTCAACCTGGTGTTGGTGCCCTGGTTGGGACATGCCGGTTTGGCCCTGGCCATTGGCTTGGGCGCCTTGGTCAATGCCAGTGCTTTGTGTGTCGGCCTGATTCGCCAAGGGCGTTATCAACCCCGCCCAGGGTGGGCACGCTACTCGGCCCAAGTGGTGCTGGCGTGTGCCGTGTTGGCGTTACCGCTGCTGTGGTTTGCCCAAGTGATCGATTGGGCCGCTTGGCGCGTGACGCCCTGGGCCCGCATCGCTGCCTTGGCCGTTGCCTTGTTGATCGCTGCCATCACCTACGCCTTGGCTTTGTGGGCTTTGCGGGTGCCCGTGCATAACTTGTGGCGGCGCTGAGGTGAGCATGGCCGCTTGGAACCCTTTGGGCACATCGACACCGATTGATTATTTCCGCTCCTTGGTGGCCTCGGATGCGCACTTTCCGTTGTTGGAGGCCGCAGCCAGCCTGGCCCAAGTACAGCACCCGCAGGCCGATGTACAGGCGGTCCTGGCCCAGGTGGACGATTGGTTGTTGCGACTGCGACGCAGGTTGTCCAAGGACATGGATCCGATCGCCAAGTTGCGCTTGGTCAATCGCTTCTTCTTTGAAGAGCTGGGTTTTGCTGGGAATGTCAACGACTATTACTCGCCTGACAACAGCTTCTTGCATTGCGTGATCGAATCGCGCCGAGGCATTCCCATCAGCTTGGCGGTGTTGTGGTTGGAGTTGGCGCAAGGTTTGGGTTTAAACGCCCAGGGTGTTGGCTTTCCGGGTCATTTTTTGGTCAAGGTGAAGCTGCCCGAGCCCCATGTGGGCTTGATCGTGCTGGACCCGTTCACGGGGCAGTCCCTGGGGCGTGAGGATTTGCTCGAGCGCATGGGCCAGTGGCTGGGTGACAGCGCCCCTGGCTTGGGGGCGCGCAAAACAGATGTGTTGTTGTCTCAGCATTTGCAGGCCTGCACGCCACGGCGCATGGTGTTGCGCATGCTGCTCAATTTGCAGGAGATTTACCGCTCCCCATCCGACAGCCAAGTGCTGAGCGCTGTGCAGCAGCGCATCCTCATCGCAGATCCGGCTGGTTAAGGCCGAGCTGAACCTTTTTTGGGTTTTTGGAGGCTCAGCGCAACACCACCGCAGGACCATTGCCGCGGGTCTGAATGCTGCCCACCACGTGCACTTGCTCACCCATGCGGCGAAGGGTGGCTGCGCAGTCGGCGGCAGCGCTTGCGGGTACCACCACCACCATGCCCAATCCGTTATTGAAGGTGCGGTTCATTTCGGTGTCATCAATGCCCGCCTGGGTTTGCAACCAAGCGAACAGTTCTGAGCGGGGCCAACTGCCCAATTGGAGTTGGGCGCACAGCCCTTCGGGCAAAACCCGGGGGATGTTTTCCAGCAAACCACCACC
>CAXNFO010000154.1:0-5534 GCA_964201395.1 Limnohabitans sp. | reverse complement strand
CAAGGCGAAAAAATCCTCGCCATTGGCACCATAGTTGTTCATCAAGTCATAAATGGTGCAGCGGTGGTGCAAACGGGCAAACCATTCTGATTTGGGATTCTTGGGTGCTGCGGCCGTGAGTTCGAGCATCAAAAAATTCAGTGTGCGGCTGCCTTGATCGTTGACGCCCCGCTCCAAGGGGCTGATGATGTTGGTGTAAGAAATACCCAGCGGACCCGCACGCACATCAACAGCCAATGTATCCCTGCCAGGCAAGCCACTCCAGCGCAGCACCGGGGCTACGGCCACTTCACTGAGGGTGGCTTGTCCCCATTGTTGGCCAAGCATGGCGTCCAACTCCAACTCAAGGGGCCAATTTTCCGCACGCCATAAGCGTTTGCTGGCAGTCACCGCCAAGAGGTAATGATTTTTGAATTCACTGCGGCCCACCAAAAAACTGGCGGGCTCTTGGTTGTGGTACTGGCCGGCATAGACACCCATGGTCCAGTCACCGTCCTTGGCACAGACAGGCATGACCAGCAGCCCAGTCAACAGGGCCAAACCCAGCCGATGGGTCAAGGCTTTCTTCATCTGGCCGCGCCAGTCCGCGAAAAATAAAAGGGCTTTCATGGCGGTTCAAAAAGTAGCCAGAATTTTTTGGCGCAAAGCCGCATCGATGACCGGCTTGACGCCAAACCAGGCCTCAAAGGCCGGCACAGCTTGGTTGATCAACATGCCCAGGCCGTTGATCGCCACATGGCCACGGGCTTTGGCGGCTTTGATCAAGGGCGTCTCCAAGGGCACATAAATCAAATCGCTGACCAAGGCCGTGCGCGGCAGATCGTCGAGCACCAAGTCCAAAGGGGGTTGGTCGTACATGCCTTGGTTGGTGGTGTTGATGAGCATGGCTGCACCGGCCAAAGCCGCATGGCGCTCAGACCAGTCAAGCACCTTCACCACCTGCGGGTTGAGCGCGGCCAGTTGTTCTGCCTTGTCACGAGAGCGGTTGAGCAAGCGAATTTCCAGGGCACCCGCGTCGATCATGGCAATGATCACCGCGCGGGCTGCACCGCCAGCACCCAACAGGGTGATGGGACCGGCATCGGCACGCCAATCGGGTTTCTCGTCCTTGATGCTTTGCAGGTAACCATAGCCATCGTTGTTGTGGCCATGCAAGCTGCCATCGTCTTGGACCACGATGCAGTTGATCGCTCCGACGCGTTGGGCCATGGGGGTCAAGTGGTCCATCAAGGGCATGGCCTTGACCTTGTGCGGCAAGGTGATGTTGCACCCGGCCAGCCCCAGTGCGGCCAAGCCGCGCACCGCCGCTTCGACTTGGTCGATTTGCACTGGAAAGTGGCCATAAGCGGCCTGGATGCCATGCACGGCAATCCAATGGTTGTGGATGATGGGCGAGCGCGATTGGAAGATGGGCATGCCCATCACACCGGCCAATTTGAATTGGTTGCTATTGGCCATGGGCGGGTCCTGTCTGGGCTGGGAAATGCTGCTTCATGATTTCCAAAACTGCTTGCTGGCGATGCGCGCGCCCTCGGCCATGGCGGCCAACTTGGCCCACACCACATCGGGGTCCACCGCCGCTTGGCCGACCCAAGTGCCGTAGCCGCAGTCGCTGCCAGCGATGACGTTTTCACGGCCAACCAAGTGGGCGTAGCGCGCGATGCGCTGCGCGATCAACTCCGGGTGCTCGATGAAATTGGTTTTCGACTCCAGCACGCCGGGTATCAGCACCTTGCCCTCGGGCAACTTGACGCTTTCAAACAGCGTCCATTCATGGGCATGGCGCGGATTAGCAGCCTCAAACGAAATGGCATGCGGCTTGGCCTTGAACACGATGTCGATGATGGAGGAAAAATCCACATCGCAGTGGTGCGGGCCCTCGTAATTGCCCCAGCACACGTGCATGCGCAACTGCTCGGCAGGGATGTTGGCCAGCGCATGGTTCAAGGCCTCCATATGCATTTGCGCGCGCTTGCGAAATTCGGGAAGGGGCAAATCGGCGTACTGGATGTGCCGCCCCATGGCCAAATCGGGGCAGTCAATTTGCAACACGATGCCGGCCTTGGCCACGCTTTCGTACTCATGGCGCATCACCTCGGCAATGGCATACAAATAGGTTTCGTGGTCTTTGTAATGGTCATTGCGGAAAAACAGCGACACCACACCCGGAGACGCCGCACTCATGAACATCTCTTGTGCCGCCGGTTCGTGCGGCACTTGGGCAAAGGCAGCGCACAGGTTGTCAGCGTCGGTGTGGGCGGCCTGGCCATCGACCAAGGTGATGGGCGCATTGCAAGCCGGCGTTTTGCGCCGTGAACGGCCCGGGTCGCCAAACACCTTGCGCTCCAGCACAGGGAAGTCGGCCAAGTCTTGATAGACAAAGCTGTTGCCCGTGCCACCAAACCCGCCCAGGCGGTCTTTGATGTAGGTGGCGTAACTGGGCTTGCTCATTTCGCCGTCGTTGACCAAATCCACGCCCGCTTTGGTTTGCAGGGCCACCACCTCGGCCACCGCTTGGCGAATGCGCGCTTGCAGGGCCTGGCTGTCCACGGGCACACCACTTTCCTTGGCAAACATCATCTGAATCAGGTCATCGGGCCGGGGCAAGCTGCCGGTGTGGGTGGTCAAAAATCTATCAGTGCTGCGCTTCATGCGGATGGCCTTGTCGTGGGTTGGAAATGGCGGCTATTGTGCCGCCAGTGAAGCCCTCAAGTGCCGCGCCAAACGGACATACCCTCAGATTTTTTGGGGTTGGGCACGGCCCATGGGCCCGCTCATCAGCGGGCACTGGCCTGCAACGCCGCTTCTTGTGTGCGCATCCAGGCCTCGCGGCTGGCAAAGGTTTGCTGGTCCTTGATCAGTGCCTGTGTGAAGGCCTCAATCTCCGCGTCCGGCAAACTCAAATCAAAGGGCCGACCATGGGGCTGGGCCACGTGCCAAGGGGTGTCCAAATAGGCCTCCAAGCCATTGCCTTCGGGGTCGCTGGCATAAATCGACCAGGCATTGCCATGGGTGATCGGCGTGATGTCGGTGACGCCTTGGGCGCGCATCTTGGCATCGATGCGGCGCAACTCGTCCAAGGTTTGCACATAAAACGACAACTGAAACACCACGCTCGGACCGCTGGCTGGGTCTTTGCCATCGATCAACACCATTTGGTGGTGGGCATCAGCGGCCGCGCTCATGAAAACGATGTTGCGGTTTCCCAGCCGGGGCACTTGGCCGCGGTCGGTGACCATCAGGTCAAAAACATCGGCATAAAACGCCTCCATGCGGGCCATGTCGTGCACATACAAGCCCACGTGTTTAAGTTGCGGTCTGGCGTTCATAAGGGCTTTCAATCGATTTTCATGCCGACCGATTTGGCCAGCGCAGCGTATTTGGCGTGGTCACTGCGGATGCGCCCAGAAAACTCAGAGGCCGACATGGGCAAGGGCGCACAGCCCATGCGCCCCAAATTGGCTTGGACCGTGGCTGACTTGGCCACCTCGCCCATCACCTTGTTGTAGGCGTCCAAGATGGGCTGTGGCGTGCCTGCGGCGGCGGCCACGCCATACCAAAAGCTTTCGTTGAAGTCGGTGAAGCCTTGCTCATGCAGCGACTTGACCTCGGGCAACTGCGGCATGCGCTGCTGGGTGGTCACCCCCAACAGTTTGAGCTTGCCACTGTTTTGATTGGCAATCGCCAGCGCCGGGGTTCCGATGTAGATCATCACCTCTTGGTTACCCAGTAAGTTTTGCACCGCCGGGGCTTCGCCCTTGAACGGCACATGGGTGAAACGGGTGCCCGTTTTGGCGTTCATCATCTCCAGCAACAAATGGGAAAAAGAACCATTGCCACTGGAGGCGCCAAAAATGGTTTTGGGCTTGGCCTTGTCCGCCGCCACCAATTCAACGGCGTTTTGCGCCGGCACCGAGTTGCTGGCCATCATCACCAAAGGCACTTCACAAATGCCGCCCAAGGGCAGCAAATCTTTCAAGGGGTCGTAATTGATCTTGGTGTACACCGCTGGGTTGAGGGCCATCACCGAGGTGAACACCAACAACAGGTTGTAGCCGTCGTTGGGCGAGCGCATCAAAGCCTCGACCCCCACACCCCCATTGGTGCCAGGCCGGTTGTCAGCCACCACCGGTTGACCAATTTGCTCGGAGATGCCTTGGGCGATGACCCGGCCAATCGCATCCGCCCCACCCCCGGGCACTTGGGGAATGATCAGGCGAACGGGCTTGTTGGGAGCCCAGGCTTGGCCCAGGGCCACCGGCACACAAACCGACAAGCAGACCACAGCAATCCAACGGCGCAAAACAGAATTCATATGGACCTCTCGTCAAACTGGTTGGGCACGGTTTGAAAACATTTTGCGCTGTCAAGCCGACTCAGGCTGCCGTGGTTATCCCTTGGTTGCAACAACCTGCCCCTTGCCTTGCCACCCATACCCAAAGCCGCTGACCCCTGGGCAAAACCTGGATCGTCACAAAACCGTCAAATAATTCTATTATGATGGAATTATGGAATCACAATCTGTCGTTCAAGCCCTCACCGCCTTGGCCCAGGCCTCTCGGCTGCAAATATTCAGGGCCTTGGTGCAAGCCGGCCCCACGGGGCTCACCCCTGGAGAGCTGTCCGCCCATGTGGATGTGGCGCCCAATACCTTGTCCTTTCACCTCAAAGGCTTGATGCATGCCGACCTGGTCAGCCAAGAGCGCAGCGGTCGCAACCTGATTTACCGTGCGCATTTCGATCGCATGAATGCGGTGCTGGCCTATTTGTCTGAAAACTGCTGCCAAGGCCAAAGCTGCGAGGTCGAGGCCCATTCCATTCACAAAATCTGTTAACCCCTTGGAGATAAAAGTGTCCGACAACCCAAGCATCCATGTCTTGTTCCTGTGCACCCACAACTCCGCGCGCAGCATCTTGGCCGAGGCCATGCTCAACCACATGGGTCAGGGCCGCTTCATCGCCCACTCAGCGGGCAGCAGCCCCCGAGAGAACCAACAACCCAACCCCCTGGCGCTGCGCACCCTGGAAAAGGCCGGCATCAGCACCCAAGGTTTGAGCAGCAAAAGCTGGGACGTGTTCGCCGCACCCGGCGCGCCCCAAATGGACTTGGTCATCACCGTGTGCGATAACGCCGCCGGTGAGGTCTGCCCCTATTGGCCCGGTCAACCGGCGACGGCGCACTGGGGTTATGCCGACCCCTCCGAAACCCAGGGCAGCGAGGAAGAAAAATTGGCGGCCTTCGCGCAAACCCTGCACCAAATCAAACGGCGGCTGGAAATTTTCACCAGCCTGCCCAACGCCAGCTTGGAACGAATGAGCTTGCAGCAAAGCGCCCGCGCGCTGGCCCAGCCATGAAGGCTTGGCGCCTGTATGGTGCCGAAATGGTGGGCACCGCTGCCTTGCTGTGCGCGGTGATTGGCTCAGGGATCATGGCCGACAACCTGAGTGGCGGAAATGTGGCTGTGGCGTTGCTGGCCAACACCTTGGCCACCGTGTTTGCGCTGTATGTGCTGATTGAAACCATCGGCCCCATC
>CAXNFO010000153.1:0-5558 GCA_964201395.1 Limnohabitans sp. | reverse complement strand
TCCCGAGGCTGCCGCTGCGACTGCAGCACCCGCCACGACAGTCGCTGCCCCTGCAACCACCACCGCTGCTTCAGACGCCGCAGCGCCGGCCACAGCAGCCCCAGCCACCACCGCAGCAGCTGCCCCTGCAAGCGCTGCCGCAACTTCCGAACCTGCAGCCACCACTGCCGCTGCACCAAGCACTGGTGCGACCACTGCAACAGGGCCAGCCACTGCGGCTTCCACGAACGAAACCACAGCCACAACAAGCTCAGCTGCTACAACCACAGCTGCTGCGCCAGCCACTGCAGCCACAAGCACCGCATCGACAGCCAGCACTGGCACTGCCAATACCGCGACCACCAGTGGTGTTCGCGTCACCACCTTGACCACCCCCTCACGCCAAGCCAATGGCTTGGTCACGGTGATCCTGCCACAGGGTTCGGCCAGCGCCGCAGCTGGCATAGTGATTGGTCTGCCGCCAGCGGTGACCACAGCGGCCCAAAACACCAATACCCAAGTGGTGGCCACCTTGCCCAATGGCCAAGCCCTGCCCAGTTGGATCAGGTACGATTCGGCGCAAAAAGCCATCGTCACGGGTGCCGATGCCCGCGCAGCCTTCCCGATCACGGTGGTGCTGAATGTGGGTGAACAACGCACCTTGATTGTTTTATCAGAATCACAGCAACGCTGAACCCGAGAGATAACCCATGACCGCTGCCCGAGCACGACACCCCGTGCGTTCCCTGTTTTCATTGGCATGGCTGGCATTGGGATTGGCTTGGCTGCCATCTGCCCAGGCGCAGTTCAAAGATGTGCGAACCGTCATCGCTTCTGTCAATGGCGTCAAGATCCACAGCGACATGCTCGAACAAATGGTCGCCGAGGGCGTGGCCAACGGCGCCAAAGACAGCCCCGAATTCCGCGCTGCCCTGAAAAATGAATTGATCGCCCGCACGGTTTTGGCGCAAGAGGCCAGCAAGCAAGGCGTGGAGCAAACGCCCGCCACCCAAAACCAGCTGTTGATGGCGCGCACCAGCATTTTGGCCAACCAGGTGATGGCCCGGTATGTGGAAAAAAACCCGATCACCGAAGAACAACTGCGCAATGAATACAAACGCCAACTCGCGGGTTTGAACGATGCGGAACAGTTTTTGGTGCGCCACATCGTGTTGGAAACAGAAGCCCAAGCGCTGGACGCGCTCAAAAGTGTGCGTGCAGGTGCTGACTTTGCCAACCTGGCCAAAGACAAGTCGCTGGACAACTCCAAACAAAATGGCGGCAGCCTGGGATGGTTGTTGCCCAATCAACTCATTGCACCGCTGGCCAATGTGGTGGTCAATTTGAACAAGGGCGCGGTATCGGCCGCCCCCATTGCCACCCCTGTGGGCTGGCAGTTGATCAAGCTCGAGGACAAGCGCAAGTTTCAGCCGCCTTCTTTTGAAGACAGCAAGCCTTTGTTGCTGCGCTCCCTACAAGCCAATCAGCAAAACGAGTATGTGCAAAAACTGGTGAAAGCCGCCAAGGTGGATGACAAGTGATGGGATCCAAGCGACTGACGGGTGACGCTCGAAGCGGGTATGGGCCGGCTGTGTGCTTGGCGGTGTTGGCCAGTTGCAGCAGCACTGGCGCTTGGGCCCAAGCCAATGCAAGCCGCTTCACCGAAGTCAACGCCGGCAGCTTGCGCCAACAAATCGAGCGCGATCAAACTTTCAAGCTGCCGAAAATTTCTGCACCCACCGAAACCGAAAAACGCCCAACCAAAGAACCAGTGAGCAAGGGGCCCAAAATTGCGGTCAAGCAATTTGTGTTCAAGGGCAATACCCTGCTCAGCAGCGAGAGGTTGGCGGCTGTCGTGGCGCCCTATCCCGGTGAGTCTTTGTCGTTTGCCCAACTGGAGCAAGCCGTGGCCGAGGTGGCCCAGGCCTATCGCTTGGCAGGTTGGACGGTGCGGGCCTATTTGCCCGAGCAAGACATTGTGGACGGCGTGGTCACGGTCAACATTGTGGAAGCGGTGTTTGGCAAGGTGGTCATTGACGGGGTCAAGCCCAAAAGCCTGGATCAAGCGCGCTTGATCCAAATTGTCTTGTCCGAACAAACCACCGGCACCTTTCTTCGAAGCAGCGCGGTGGACCGCGCCTTGCTCATTGCCGACGACATTTCAGGTGTGGCGGTGACCGGTGGCTTGCAAGAAGGCCTGCGCGACGGCGAAACCGATGTGGTGCTCAAAGCGTTGGAGAAACCTTGGCTGGAGACCAACTTCAGCCACGACAACACCGGCTCCGAGTCGACCGGCGTTGAGCGCACTTCCTTGGGTTTCACCGGTAACAGTTGGCTCCTGCCCGGCGACGTTTTCAGCACGCAACTGGTGGGCTCTGAAGGGACCCGCTATGTCCGCATGTCAGAGAGCATTCCAATTGGTTACACCGGCTTGCGTGTGGGTGTCAATGCATCGCGCATGACCTACCGTGTGGGTTTGCTGGGTGCGGATGGCTATGAAGTGACCGGTTTGTCGGAGACTTTTGGCCTGGAGACCAGCTACCCCCTGGTGCGCTCCAGGCTCAGCAACTTGTACATGAACCTGGCGGTCGACAACAAGATTTTCCGCAACTTCAGCTCGGACAAACGCGACTCCGACTACGCCATCCGCTCCTCCTCATGGGGCTTGTCAGGCAACTTGTTTGACAACTTCGGCGGTGGCGGATTCAACAACGCCAGCCTGACCTTGACCCACGGCACAGTGAACATGGATGGTTCGGGAAACTTCATCACCAATCCCGACTCATTTCCCGAGGGCAAACTGGGCTTTTATCGCAAGATCCGCTATGCCTTGAGCCGCCAGCAAACCCTGACCGACCAATTGGCCTTTTACCTGGCTGTGTCGGGCCAATCGGCCTTGACCGATTTGGATTCGTCTGAAAAGTTTTACCTCGGTGGCAGCAGCGGTGTGCGCGCCTATCCTGGCAGTGAAGGCGGTGGCGTCAAAGGCCACATGGCCAATGCGGAGTTGCGCTGGCAAGTGGCTTCGGGTTACAGCGCCACCATGTTTTATGACATTGGACAAGTGCTGGCTGACCCTTTGTTCCACACCCGTGACAACCAAGAATTCATCAATGAATACACCTTGAAAGGCGGCGGCTTGGCTTTCAGCCGTCAGTTTGACGGCGGCCTCACCTTCAAAGTCACCTGGGCCCGCCGCGCCGAAGACAACCCCAATCCGCGCACCGACACCACCACCTTGCAAATCAAGGACCAAAGCGGCTCCTTGGTGCGCGACCGCGTCTGGCTCAGCCTGAGCGCTTCGTTCTGAACAACCCCATGCAAGACTTTGACACCCTGCGCCTGAGCGAACCCCTGCCCCATGTGCTGCTGGTGCAATTGCACCGCCCCCAAGCGCGCAATGCCTTGAACACGCAAATGGGGCGCGACTTGCGCACCTTGTTTGGGCCGCTGCAGTTCACGCCCGGGTCTTTGCGCTGCATCGTGATCACGGGCGAGGGCGACAAGGCGTTTTGCGCTGGCGGCGACTTGAAAGAGCGCCAGGGCATGAGCGACGCCGATTGGAAACTGCAGCACGCGATTTTTGAAGAGGCGTTTTACGCCGTGCTCGATTGCAGCGTGCCGGTGATCGCGGCCGTCAATGGCGCGGCCTTTGGCGGCGGCTGCGAGCTCTCACTGATGTGCGACTTCATTTACGCCGCCGACCACGCCCGCTTTGCCCTGCCCGAGGTGGGCCTGGGCATCATCCCGGGTTGTGGCGGCACCCAAACCCTGGCCCGCGCCGTGGGCGAGCGCCGGGCCAAAGAACTGGTGCTCACCGGCAAACCTTTTGACGCCCACCAAGCCGAGCGCTGGGGCATGGTCAACCAGGTCTGCCCAGGCAGCGAATTGCTCAGCACCACCTTGGCCTGCGCGCAGCTGATGGCGGATGGCGCACCGCTTTCAGTGCGCCAATCCAAAAAAGCCATTCACCAAGGCCTGCAAGGCGATTTGCGCAGTGGCTTGAACTTTGAGGTGGCGGCCTATATGCCGCTGATCCTCACCCAAGACCGGCGCGAAGGCACCCTGGCCTTCAACGAAAAACGCAAACCCCGCTTCACGGGCGCCTGAACTGCCAAGGCGGCATCGGGTCGGCGTCTTGCCACAGACCCAAGCGGGCTTGGCGGGCTTGTTGCTCGGCGTGGTCGTAGCGGCTGCGGTCAGCGGGCAACTGGTCGCGCGCATAGTGCTTGAAGTGCCAAGCCATGCCGCGCTGGATTTGCACCAGGTTCACATCCACATCCTGCAACCACAGCTTGCCCACCAGGCGGTCAAAGCGGTCTTTGTGGGTGCTCTCCACCGTCACCGCGTGGCCAAACACCTGCTCGCTGAGCGACTGCTTGGACTTTTGCCCAAACGCCTGGTTTTGCTCGGGGGCATCAATGCCCAGCAAGCGAATGCGGTGGCGCCGCTGCTGAGCGTCCAGCACGGTCACGGTGTCGCCATCGGCCACGCCCACCACCTTGCCGACCCAACGCTCGGCCCAGGCTGCGCTGGGCAAGCACACCATGCACAGCCCCAGCAGACCCACCCGGGCCCCAGCCCCCAGCGAAGCGCGCCACCCCCCGCTTTGCAAGGCTGCCATATTTACAACTTTGTTTGAATTATTGATATTGTGATTTTGCACGCACCACCCAGGCCGCAGGGCTTCCCCCACAATCGGCGTTTTGTTCGTCCCCCACACCAACCATGACCGCCGCCACCGAACTGCCCAGCGACCTCGCCGCCATCGAACACCTGGCCCAGCAACTCGAGCAGCATCCCGATTACCGGGTGCTGCGCCGCTTGCCCATGCGCAGCCACTTCCACCCCGCGCCCGATGGGGCGTTATTGCGCCGGGGCGTGGTGCTCGACACCGAAACCACTGGCATGGACAGCGCCCAAGACCGGGTGATCGAGCTCGGGATGGTGGTGTTTGAGTTCGACCCGGTCAGCGGCACCGTGGTGCGCGTGGTCGATGTGTTTGACGAATTGGAAGACCCCGGCTTTGCCATCCCACCGGCGACCATCGCCATCCACCACATCACCGACGACATGGTCAGCGGGCGGCAGATTGACGACGCCGCTGTGGCCCGCCTGCTCAAAGATGTGGCGGTGGTGATCGCCCACAACGCCGCCTTTGACCGGCCCTTTGTCGAGCAACGTTGGCCGGTGTTTGCCGACATGGACTGGGCCTGCTCGGTCAAAGACATCCCCTGGCGCGAAGAAGGCTTTGGCTCGGCCAAGCTGGAGTTCTTGCTGCACGCCAATGGTTTTTTTCACGAGGCGCACCGCGCCGAGGCCGACTGCCGCGCCCTGCTGGAGCTGCTCAGCCGCCACCTGCCCGAGCGCCAGCAACCGGCATTGCTGCCGCTGCTCGAAACCCTGAACCAACCCCAGTACCGCGTGTACGCCACGGGCTCGCCGTTTGAAACCAAGGACATGCTCAAAGCGCGGGGTTATCGCTGGTCGGCCGAAATCCGCTGCTGGAGCCGCGTGGTCGCGGGCGAAGAAGCCCGCACCGAAGAGCTGACCTGGCTCAAACGCCGCGTCTACGCCGG
>CAXNFO010000152.1:0-5576 GCA_964201395.1 Limnohabitans sp. | reverse complement strand
CCTTGGGTGAGGTCGCGCATGGCCTGTGGGTGCAACACAATGCGCCGATCGGCCTGGGCCAACAAACGCGCCCAACCCGGATCGTCCTTGGCCAATTGGTCCATTTGGCGTGCGGCCTCGTCGGCCAACAAATGCACCGCCACACCGTGCAGTTGGGCGTCGTCAATCGCCATCAGCAAGCGCTCATCGTCGCTGGCCACCAACACATGGTCGCAAGCGTGGCGGCTGGCCAATTTGTGCAAGTCGGCGCTCAAAGCGCGCAGCATCGAGGTGCCGCCATCCGCAGGGTGTGGCAACACCATGCGCACCACTTGGTCGGGCGGGTTTTGGCCATCGGCCTTGTCGGTGTACCAATAGACCCGCGCCACATCGGCGGTCACGCCAGCTTGGTGCAACAAGGCCGTCAACACCGGGGCCAGGGACTGGCGGCTCAAGGCTTCGGTGACCATTTCTTGGTTTTGGCCCAACAGCCAAGCCATGTAGCGCCCATCGACCAAGGCCATGCAAGAGCCCTGGCGCTGTGCGCCGTCAAAACGGTGATGTGAATTCATGGGGATATCTCGTTTCATAGCGTGAAGTAAATAAAAACAGCCTTAAGGGTGGCTGCAGCCGCATTTTAAAGCATGGTCAGGCGCCAGGTCCCCAAACGGCCAGGGGCCCTTGGCACCAGGTCGAAAGCCCCCTTGGCAAGGTGCTCAGCCGTCGCAGGGCTGGCACCTACACCCATCAGCGCTTTTTCTGCCACGGCTCCAAGCGGTCATCCGGCGGCACGGTTTCGTTCCACGGCGGGGCTGGGGCGTAGGCTTTGGCGTCGGAGCCGACCCACCTGGATTGGGCATAAAGGTTGACCGGCCGGGCCACCATGGCGCCGCCATCGCGGGTCAAGGGCCGCCAACTGAAGCTGGCGATGAAGCGGCTGGGGCTGGTGATGAAAGCCTCCAAGGGAACGCTCCAGTAAATGCCCTTGTCAAACGAACCTTCGCCAAATTCCTGCGCCGACATATTGGTTTTGGTGACAAACGCCCCCATGGTTGCACCATTGGCAAAGGTTTTGGCCACAGACCAGGTGGCGCCCACATCACCGGCCAAGTACTTTCCGACAGCCAAAGCGGTTTGGATGCCTTGAAAAGGTGTCGTCCAGTAAGCGGTGACGTGGCCCGTGTCATAGGTTTGGTTGGGTCTGAAGCCAAAGTCTTGCTCGAAGTTTCTGGCTTGGACACGGTTGACATCAACGCCCAAGCCCCAGGAGCTGCCCGTTCGCCGGTAAAGAATTTCTGAGCCAACGCCACCGTACATCGACTCAAAATAACCCGCATAAGCAGACCCATACCAATGGCTGGCCAATCGTTCCGATTTTTGAAGGGTGAGGTTGTCCAATGTGGTTTTGGAAGTGGTCAAATATTCACGTATGTACGTTCTGACCCTGGCCGTGGTGGTGGACCAACCTGGAGTGATGAATTGATCGTAATTGTCCACAACCCTGTGAGCGGCAGTGCCCCGCAGCTTGAGATTCCCAGGGAGGTCTGCTTTGGCCACTGCCGTTAGACGGAATTGGTACAAATAACCATTGGGGCCGCCCAATAAAGGCAGGTAATCCAGGCCCGGCTCGAGCAGAAAAGAACTGACAGCTTCCTTGAGCCGGGGTTCGCCGCTGACGGGGTTGGCAGCATATAAAGGCCCTTGGACCAACACAGGGTCGTTCACCCGCGGGGCCGAAGTGCGGGCTTGCGCCCAGGCTTGGCGCTCGACTTTTTCGACCGCCAACACATCTTCCAGTGCTTGGTGGTGAATTTCAAAACGCTCAACCTCAGCAGGCGCATCGCGTTGCAACACGGCCAGCGCTTTTTCAAGTCGGTCACTGTTGTAAGGGTGATTGGAATCAGCCACCTCAACCACCACCGCCCGGTCTTGGCGATAAATTTGGCGCGTGCGCCACAGGGTGAGTTTGTCGATGTCGCGCGCCGTGACTTGCCAGTCGGGTTCGGCCTGGGGTCGCTGCAACCGCACTGCAGGCACTTTGGGCGCTGTGACCTTGGGCACGGCCAGTCCAGACATGTCGGTGTAGATGGTCAACCCCAAGGACCAGGTGGTGCCACGCTCATAGCCCACGGCCACATCCAAACCGTCCATAGGGCGATAAACAAAACCTAAATTGAGCGGGCTTTTTTGTGGCAAATGGTTGTCTTGCGGTTCACGCTGGTAGTGGTTGCCGTCGTATTCCACCTTGAAAACCGTTTTCCAAGGGCTTTGGTATTCGAGGCCGCCGAACAACGCCGTGTCACCGCGAAACCAACTCCCCGTGGAAAAGGTGCCGCCTTGGCCCACATCTGTTTCGCGCACATCCATTCTGCTGCCGAGCAAACTGCTCAGGGGGTTGCGCACATCTCCCCGGTTGCCCAAGTAACCCCAGCCCAAACCCAATGACGCATCAAAACGGCCCCAACGTTTACTGGCCACCACATATTCTGAGCTGTACAAACCGGTCCCACCAAAGTCACGCCAACCCAATGCCAATTCGGGCAGCCAGTCGCTTTCACGCCAGGCGCGCAATTTCAAATCGAAACTTTTGTCTTTGTAGGGCAAGTCGCCACTGAAAGCCTGCGGGCCATACAAGCGGTTTTCCACATCGATATAGCGAAAGCCACCCTCAACCCAATCCAGTGGTTGGAAAATCAAATTGGAGAAGTTAAGCGGCGACAAGCGCACAAAGTTCAGCCCGATATGGCCGGCAGACCGCATGCGTGCCGTGGGGGTTTGCAACAAACCCACCATGCCCCAGTTGCTGGCGCTGGCCTGGGGATCAAACTGTTGCCCCGCGACATCCCATCGGCGCAAGGGCGGCGAAGGCGGTGCAGGCTTGCGCTCAATGCTGGTGAACCCATCTGCCGGCACTTGATCAGAGACCCCTTGATGCGCCAGCCACTGGGCCCATGTCTGGTTGATTTCCAAGGGAAGCCCTGCGCCGGCGGAGGGCACCCACAGCCAAGCGCCAGGCGCTGGCGCGTCTTGCGCCTGGGGGTTCCAAGGGCGAAGTCCCAAGGTTTGTATGCGCCCATCCGGTTGCACCAACCATGCACGCTCGGCGGCGTGGTTGGGCCAGCAAGCGGCCAAGTAGTCTTGTCCCAATGCGCCAGGGCGATGACCCACATCACAAGCTCTGCCGTCCGCATCCAGCAAGCGAATGGTTTGAGGTCGCTTGGGCAACAGCAATGTGTCCGATGGCCAGACCTGGGCCTCGCGCCGCGGATTGGCCAGCAGCCATTGGGGGTCGGCGGCCGGCAAACGCACCCGTCCAGTGGGCGCCAAGGTGCGCATCATGCGTTGCATGCTCAGCCACGTGTTGGCACCGATGCGACCTTCGGTGCGCAAGCGCTCCAAATGGCCCAGCCAAGCCCGTTGCTGATCCACCTGCTGAGCCCGCTCCTCGGGCGTGGCCCAGATCAAGCCCAAGGGGTAAGCGCCATCCACTGCAGATTGGATGAGCAACCATTCGCTCAAGGGGAGCGTTTGAGGGCGCTGAACCAAATTTTGCGCAACTGAGTTTGCGGCATTACCCCCAGGCATGCTGGCACTGCTGGCTTGCGTCTGTGCATGCACCCCAAAAGCAGACACACTGGCAAGCACACAAGCACCCGAAAGCGTCTTTGCGCCTGCACTCAAAGCCCAGTGGCGCAGCCTGTGTTTCACGGCATCATTCCCAAAGGCTTGAATTTAAAGCAGACGGTCGGCGCGAGACATTGTTCGCTGTACACCACACGGCCCTGGTGAATGGCAAAAGTCTGTGTGTAGGTCCAATCTCCACCCAAAACTTGCGGGCTGCGCACCTGGTCCATGATCCAAGTGGCGTCACGGGGCAAGGCCGGCGCTCCTTTGGGCGCGGTGCTGAGCTTGGTTTCTATGTGATCGGCTTGGCCGTAACGGTACCCAGGCATGACATCCAATTCTCTGGACCAAGCCACCGAAGACGAAGACTTGGCCAGCAAATCCCAGGCTGGCGGGTTGCTGCGCTGTCGGCGCCATTCGACCGTCAGTCCTACAGCAGTGTGGATGCGTCCATCGACCATGTGGATCATTTCACCCTGACCGCTGTACCAGCGCTCGTGCAAGCTGGCTCGACCGGCTTGCGTCAGCACCTCTCGGCTGCCCAAGGCCATGACGGTTTTTCTGCCGTCAATGTCGATCAAGATGTACTCAAAGCCAGGCTTGAGTTCGACGCCTTTTAAGCCGTCTTTTCCTAGCTTTTCAAAAGATTGGCTCAGAGCCCCGAAATATTCGGGTGGATGAAAAGCCCCGCAAGCTGTCAGCATCAACCACAACACCCATGAGCCTAAAAGTCGCATGGGCACAAAGCGTTGCATTTAAAAATGAAAGTGTAGATTCACCGGAATAAAAAAGCGCCCCAGCGGGGCGCTTGAGAAATGGGTGAGAAATTTAATTGGTGTTGGTGGTGGTGGTGGTATTCGTGACGGAGGTAGGCTTCACAACCACATCATCCTTCTTGGCCGTTGCAGTAGCCACTACAGCCGCAGCAGCCACACCGGCTGCCACCAAACCCACCGTGGCTGCAGTTGCAGCCGCCGCTGCGCCCGCTGCAGCGGCAGCACCGGCACCAGCTGCGGCCGCACCGCCGGCTGCAGCAGCACCGCCCGCCGCGGCTGCACCACCGGCTGCTGCGCCAGCACCACCAGCTGCAGCACCAGCGCCGCCTGCGGCTGCGCCACCGCCAGCAGCTGCACCGCCACCGGCGGCACCACCTGCAGCGCCGCCGCCAGCACCTGCGCCGGCACCGCCACCAGCTGCGCCACCACCACCTGCGCCGCCTGCAGCACCGCCAGTTCCACTGCCTTGCGCTTGGCTATGACCAGCCAAGGGCATCAGGGCCAATGCGGCGGACAAAAAGATGGATGCAAGAGATGCGGTTTTCATGTGATTTTCCAATGTGAAGAAGGTTTAACTTGAAGTCACCAGTTCAATAGTTAGAACTGACGACCGTATGCGATGATTGCAATGTACCAAATAAAGCGCAGATCAACAACAATCAGATCGTGTCGCTCGGTGTTCATTGGGGAAGACTCCCTAAAAGCCCGAACAAAAGCCTGAAAGAAACCGAAAAATTAGCAATAAAGTAATAAAAAATGGATCTTTTATTAATTTAATTGATGAAATATACAGATTTTGGAACCGATCTACAGCGGAAAAACTTGTAATCCCCTCATTTTTACAGGCGTTTGTCTGCTGGCATGTTGCGCGAATCCAACGCCTTGAACCGAAGCGTGCTTGGCCTTGACCATGTTGATGGGGTATCGACTGCACCCCAGCCACCAAATATTCAAGAGCGGGGGTTTTCACTACAATCACCCCACTTATACAAAGGCTTCCATCATGCAATGGTTTGTCGTTCACACCAAGCCCCGCCAAGAGCAACGAGCTTTGGAGAATTTACAGCGCCAAGGCTTCGCGGCATGGTTACCCATGTTGTCGGTGGAGAAGTTTCGCCGTGGTCGCTTGGAGAAAGTGACTGAACCGATGTTCAGCCGCTATTTGTTCATTCAACTCGACAAGGTGACCAGCAATTG
>CAXNFO010000151.1:0-5622 GCA_964201395.1 Limnohabitans sp. | reverse complement strand
GGCAACTATTACCGCGCCAGCGATGCCCAGCAACTGCTGGAGGTGTACCGCCAATTGGGCACCACCATTCGGCTGGAGAAACACCAACTCACCGAGGTCACTGCCGTGATGCTGGCGCTGGCCATGCTGTTGGTGTTGTCTGGCGGCTTGATCAATTTGCGCCGCCACGCCCGCGTGCTCTGAGTTGTTCAGCGGGACCGAGCTGTGGGTGTCGCGCTTATAGTGGCGGCCTATGACAAAACCCACCACTGACACCTCACCCCGTTTGACATCGCTCTCGCATGGGGGTGGTTGCGGTTGCAAGATTGCACCGGGGGTCTTGCGCGAAATTTTGCAGGGCACCACCGCCATGGTCATGCCACCTGAAATATTGGTGGGCATCGCTACCTCGGACGATGCGGCGGTTTATCGGCTCAACGAGCACCAGGCCTTGATCGCCACCACCGATTTTTTCATGCCCATCGTTGACGACCCGATGGACTTTGGCCGCATCGCCGCCACCAATGCCTTGAGCGATGTGTATGCCATGGGCGGCACCCCCATCATGGCCTTGGCCTTGGTGGGCATGCCCATCAACGTGCTCAGCACCCAGGTGATTGGGCAAATTTTGGAAGGTGGCAACCAGGCGTGCAAAGCGGCCGGCATTGTGGTGGCAGGGGGGCACACCATCGACTCGGTCGAGGCCATTTACGGTTTGGTGGCCTTGGGGCTGGTCCACCCCTCGAAGGTCAAGCGCAATGCCGACGCCCAAGTGGGCGACCGTTTGATTTTGGGCAAGCCGATAGGCGTGGGGGTGCTGTCGGCGCTGCTTAAAAATGAACAGCTTTCACCGCAAGGCTATGCCCAGATGTTGGCGGTGACCACGCAACTGAACACGCCTGGGCCGGTGTTGGCGGCCATCGATGGGGTGCATGCGATGACCGATGTCACCGGGTTTGGTTTGGCCGGTCATGCTTTGGAGATGGCGCGTGGCGCGGGTGCCACGGTGCGCTTGTATTGGTCGCGCGTGCCAGTGCTGCCGGGGGTGCGTGAGGGCGCGCTGGGCGGCGCGGTCACCGGCGCTTCGGGGCGCAATTGGCAAGGCTACGGCACCGACGTGGCGCTGTCTGCCCACTTGGACCCGCTGGCCCAAACCTTGTTGACCGACCCCCAAACCAGCGGCGGCTTGTTGGTCAGTTGTGCGCCAGATTGCGTGGGCCAAGTTTTGGATGTGTTTGCCCGCATGGGTTTTGCCCAGGCCAGCGAAGTGGGAGAGGTGGTTCCACCGGGTGAGTCGGGTCCGCAGTTGGAAGTGTATTGACCCCAGCGGTGATTGCCATGATGGGTTGACAGGAACGCCACAGTTCTGAGATGCCTTGGGTGATCAGGCGGAGCTGTGCATGTCAGCCCGAACTGGCGCAGTCAACGCCGCGCCAAGCCCAGTAGCCACAACGGCCTGCGAAAGCGCACGATGCGGCGATACACGTCCACGTAGACCCAAGCAAAGATGGCCATGGTCAGAAGCAATGCTTCGGTGTGGCTTGGGAAAGCGCAGGCCAAAGCGGCCGGCACGGCCGACAACACAAAGCCAAACCAAGCCACTTTGGCATTCGCGGCATTTTTGTCAGCGGCACTCAGATCCATGCCGGGGCGCAGCACCAAGCGGCGGTAAATCAAGGTGTGCAAATGCAAAGCGTCGGGGTGGTTGATGGGGTGGGTGCGCACAAATTTGCGCCGGTACATGCTGTAAACCGTTTCGACCAAGGGGTAAATGCCAACCAAGACCGGTGCCATGGGGGAAATTTCGGGGGTGCGGTGGGGAATCATCAGGCCCAAAACCACCACCCAAAAACCCAGCAAATAGGCACCCCCATCACCCAGGAAAATCTTTCCCCAAGGCCAGTTCCAGAGTAAAAAACCCAGGGTGGCCCCCATGCTGAGCAAGCACCAGCGAAACACCATGCCGTCGTTGCCAATCCAGGCCAGGCCAGCCATACCGGCCAAAAATGCAATCACACTGCTGGAAGCCAAGCCATGAAAACCATCGATGATATTGATGGAGTTAACAAAACCGGCAACAACCAAGGCGGTCAGCAAAAAAGCGGCAAAGTGCATTTGCAAGAAAGCATCCAGCAATATCCAGCCGGTGGTTTTCTGGCAATCAAAAAGGGCACACACTTGCCAAGACAAAACCGCGTCGATGAAGAAAATATCGGTGCGTTTGACGCCCAATTGGAACACCACGTACAACACGGCTGAGGAGGCCAAGGCCATCCACAGCCGCAGATTGGGCGACACTTTGTGGGTCAAGTCTTCAATCAAGCCGCCCAAAAAAACCGGGGCACAGGCCAGCATCAGCCAAGCACCCAACCAGCCGTCTTTGGGAAAGTGGTGGTAGGACACCCACAAACCCATCAACAGGCCTGTGAAGATCGCCACGCCGCCCAAGCGCGAGGTGGATTTGGCATGAAATTTTTGTACCCCAGTGCCTTTGTCCATGCCCCAGTGCCAATGGGCACTGAACCACACCAACAAGCCCACGCAGATCAAAGACGCGGCCAGCCCTGTAACAGGGGGTAGCCAAACCAGGGGGGTGTACGTCATGGGGGTGGGGTGAGCGGTTTAAAGCCAGGCATCAGGCGTGCCGTGGTGTGTATTCTTGTGAAAATTATATATACATCGGCAACCACAGGCCCTTGGTCAGGCGCTTGAACAACGATATGGGCTTGGGTCAAGGGCCGCAGGTGTTCTCCGCGTTGGAGAAAAACGCTGATCACCCCACTCAGCACAGCCCGCCCAGCGCTGACCTCAGCCCGCCAGGAGTTTCATTTCTTGGGAGATGCGCTCGTAGTGCGCCAGTGCCACATCTGTGGGTTTGAGGTATTTGGTGCGCCGATTGCCTTCGACAAACACATGCTCGATCAAGCCATGACCCCGGAGCGCTTCCAGTTTGCGATGGATGCTGGCCGGTGAGGCGATGTGCTTGAGCTCCATGGCCTTGGTCACGGGCAAGGGTGTGCCCTCGAGCTCGCCCAGGGCAATCACTTCCAGCAATTTGATGCTTTCCTGATCAAGATCCCGAAAAGGGGCTTGATTTTCCAGGGACAAAACGGTTTTGACCAGGCGCAAATACGCCAAGGCAGCATGGCTGGACATCCGGTTACCTTTCATGGGTGTATCTTTGTTCCATTATTCAATCAATCAGGTGATTGATTTTTGAGGTCGAGCGGATTCTAGTGCCAGGCAGATACCTGGGGCCTGGCCTCTGGTGCCCCAGGTGACACAGCCTGATTTGTCCGCTGTCCCATGGGTTTGAACAGGGCCCAAAACCCAGCGCATCTGGGGTGTTCAGGCACAACGCCGAATGCGGCCAAGGCTTGGTAAAGTCAGCACCCTGACCCACTTTCACCACAGGAGCACAGGCCATGAGCGAAGACACCCCGATTCAACCCCCTGCCAACCCGGTCCATCTGATGTTGGGCATCATCTTTGGATTGATTGTGATTTTCTTGCCCCGGGGCCTGGGGCCAGAGTTTCGCGATGGCTTTTTGCAATACGTGTTTCAAATCATCTCTTTGTGTTTGTGTATTTACTTGATTGGCCGGTTTGCCCAGGCCCGCAAGTCCAAGACTTGACCATGCCATGACCCATCACCCAGACCCCGATCACGATCACGCCCCAACGCACAACCACACGCCCACAGATTGGAAGCATGACGGGGTGCGCGTGGTCCCTGGCAATCAACTGGACGGCAATGTGCCCTCAACCCCCGGCATGGACCGCAAAGCGGCGATCAACTTTGCCCGAGTCGGGGCACAAAAGCTGTGGGCAGGCACGGTCACCATCCATGCCAACGCCAAAACGGGTGCCCACCACCATGGGCATTTGGAGAGTGTGATTTATGTGGTCAAGGGTCGTGCCCGCATGCGCTGGGGTGAGCGCTTGGAGTTCACGGCCGAGGCCGGGCCTGGGGACTTTATTTATGTCCCGCCCTACGTGCCGCACCAAGAAATCAATGCCAGCCCCACCGAGGTGCTCGAGTGCGTGCTGTGCCGCAGCGATGGCGAAGCGGTGGCCATCAACTTGGACATCGCGCCGGCAGAACCGCCCGAGCAGGTGTTGTGGGTGGACCCCACCCATCCCCACGGCGGGGTTTGATGCCCCAATGCCCGGGGCGTGGCCCTCAGGGATTGACCATCACCAACTTGCCCATCACCCGGCGCGAACCCATCAAGGCATAGGCTTCGTGCAGCTGGGCCATGGGCAGCGTGCGGTCGATCACCGGTTTGATCTTTCCTTGGGCATACCACTGGGCGAGTTCGCCCATCATGGCCTGGTTGGCGGCGGCCTCGCGCTTGGCGTAGTCGCCCCAAAACACGCCCACCACTGACGCGCCTTTGAGCAAGGTCAGGTTCAGGGGCAATGAGGGGATGGGGCCAGCGGCAAAGCCCACCACCAAATAGCGCCCGCGCCAGGCGATGGAGCGAAAGGCGGGTTCGGTGTAGTCGCCACCCACCGGGTCGTAAATCACATCGGGCCCTTTGCCATCGGTCAGGGCTTTGATGCGTTCGCGCAGGTTTTCGCTGGCGTAGTTGATGCAGGCGTCTGCGCCTTGGGCCAAGCACAGTTGGCATTTTTCGTCACTGGAGGCGGCGGCGATCACCCGTGCGCCCACGGCTTTGGCAATTTGTATGGCCGAGGTGCCGACACCCCCGGCCGCACCCAGCACCAGCACGGTCTCGCCGGCACGCAATAGCGCGCGGTCGATCAAGGCATGGTGCGAGGTGGCGTAAATCATGATGAAAGCCGCCGCATCCACCGCTGGGAAGTTGGCGGGCAAAGGCACGCATTGATCGGCCTTGGCGACGGTGTGGGTGGCAAAGCCACCGGTGCCCGACAAGCAGGCCACGGCTTGACCCACCTGCAAGTGGCGCACGCCTTCGCCCAGGCTTTGCACCACACCGGCCCATTCGGAGCCGGGCACAAAAGGCAAGCTGGGTTTGAACTGGTATTTGTTTTGAACGATGAGCAAATCGGGAAAATTCAAGCTGGCGGCTTGGATTTGCACCAACACTTCGCCCGGGCCTGGCGTGGGGGTGGGCAGTTCTTTCCAAATCAGTTGATCAACGCCAGTGGGGGTTTCGCAGAGCCAAGCATGCACGGTGTTTCTCCTTGTTGGGGAGCAGAGATTATGGCGGTGGAGAGGGTCATACAATCTACGCTTCTAGGATGGGCGCGCATGAAAATTTTGATTTGCAACGACGATGGCTACCAAGCGCCCGGCATCGAGGCCCTGTACCAGGCGATGCGCTCTTTGGGTGAGGTGGAGGTGGTGGCCCCGGAGCACAACAACAGTGCCAAATCCAATGCCCTGACTTTGTACGCGCCTTTGTATGTGCGCGATGCCCCAAATGGTTTTCGCTATGTCAATGGCACGCCGGCAGACTGTGTGCACATTGCGCTCACGGGTTTGCTCGGCTACCGCCCTGATTTGGTGGTCTCGGGCATCAACAATGGTGCCAACATGGGCGACGACACCATTTATTCCGGCACGGTGGGCGCGGCGATGGAGGCCTACTTGATGGGCGTGCCCGCCTTGGCCTTTTCCCAGCATGAAAAAGGCTGGGCGCACATCGAGGACGC
>CAXNFO010000150.1:0-5624 GCA_964201395.1 Limnohabitans sp. | reverse complement strand
CCTTCGGGGCTGATGACCGAGTAGACCGCGTATTGCAGCATCAACACCTGGTCGGCCACGCTGATGGCCAGTGCCCCACCCGAGCCGCCCTCACCAATGATGGTGGTGATGATGGGCACTTCGAGTTGTGCCATTTCAAAAATGTTGCGGCCAATGGCTTCGCTTTGGCTGCGCTCTTCGGCATCGATGCCCGGATACGCGCCAGGCGTGTCGACAAAGGTGAACACCGGCAGCTTGAATTTTTCGGCCGTCTTCATCAGGCGCAAAGCTTTGCGGTAGCCCTCGGGGCGGCACATGCCAAAGTTGCGCATCGCCCGCTCTTTGGTGTCGCGCCCTTTTTGATGGCCCAGCACCATGCAGGCCTGGCCATTGAAGCGGGCCAAGCCGCCCACGATGCTTTGGTCGTCGGCAAAGTGGCGGTCGCCGTGCATCTCGACAAAATCGGTGAAGATGTCGTTGATGTAGTCCATGGTGTATGGACGCTCAGGGTGGCGGGCGATCTTGGTGATTTGCCAAGAATTGAGGTCGCTGTAAATGGTTTTGGTCAGCTGCTGGCTTTTTTTGTGCAGTTGCTCGATCTCGGTGGAGATGTCCACCGCAGACTCGCTTTGCACATAGCGCAACTCTTCGATCTTGGCTTCGAGTTCGGCAATCGGTTGCTCAAAATCAAGAAAGGTTTTCTTTGACAAATTTTTCTCCTGGAGCGGCGCGGTGCGCTTGCTCAGTACTCGACCGGCAAGGGATCGAGCGAGCGCCAAATATACCAAGTGGCCACACTGCAATACGGCTGCCAACCGGCGGCGACTTCGCGGGCTTCGCTGCGGCTGACCGCTTCGCCTGAAAAGTAGTTGTGGCTGATGCCGTTGATCAAGCCCACATCATCCAGGGGCAGCACATTCGGGCGCATCAGGTAAAAAATCAAAAACATTTCGGCCGTCCAGCGGCCAATGCCCCGGATGGCCACCAACTCGGCAATGATCTCTTCATCGCCCATGCTGGCCCACTGCTGGGTGCTGAGCAAGCCGCCGTCAAAGTGCAATGACAGATCGACCAGGTATTCGACTTTGCGGGCCGACAAACCCGCTGCACGCATGTCGTCGACCTTGAGCTTGAGCACATTGGCCGGGGTCATTTTGCGGGGCAACACCGCAAACCGGTCCCACACACTTTGCGCGGCCTTGACCGAAATTTGCTGGCCCACGATGGAGCGCGCCAAGGTCACAAAAGCGTCGCCACGCGACTGCAAGCAAGCGTCACCAAACTGCGGGATCAAGCGGCGCATCACCCGGTCTTTTTTCGCCAGGTGCTTGCAGGCCTCCTCCCAGTATTCGGGCGTGGCCACTTTGATAGCGGGTTGCTTGTTGGGCATCAGCCACGCTCCCAGGTGGTGCCGGTGGGCGAGTCTTTCAGCACCACCCCTTGCGCGGCCAGTTCTTGGCGGATGCGGTCCGCCGTGGCAAAGTCGCGATCTTTTTTGGCCTGGGCCCGGGCTTGGATTTGCGCTTGGATGTCGGCCTCGCTGAGCGATACGCCGGTTTGCAAAAACGCTTGCGGCGCTTGTTGCAACAAACCCAGCACACCACCCAAGGCCTTGAGCAAGCCCGACAGCTCGGCAGAAAAACTTCGGTTGACTTCGCTGGCCAAGTCAAACAACACCGCCACGGCCTCGCTGGTGCCAAAGTCTTCGTTCATTGCGGCTTGAAAGCGCTGTGCATGCGGCTCGCGCCAATCGATCGCTGCCAGTGGTGCGGGCGGTACCGCCGCCAGCGCGGTGTACAAGCGCTTCAAGGCGTTGCGGGCATCGTTCAAATGCACATCGCTGTAGTTCAGGGGGCTGCGGTAGTGGCTGCGCACCACAAAAAAGCGGATGGTTTCGGCGTCAAACACCTTGAGCACATCGCGGATGGTGAAAAAGTTGCCCAGGCTTTTGGACATTTTTTCGTTGTCCACATTGATGAAGCCGTTGTGCATCCAATAGCGGGCCAAGGCTTGGCCGGATGCGCCCTCGCTTTGGGCAATTTCGTTTTCATGGTGGGGGAATTGCAAATCCGCCCCGCCGCCGTGGATGTCAAAGGTCTGCCCCAACAATTCACAAGCCATGGCCGAGCATTCGATGTGCCAGCCGGGTCGGCCCGGCCCAAAGGGGCTGGCCCATTTGGCTTCTTCTGGCTCTTGCGGTTTGGCGCTCTTCCACAGCACAAAGTCCAGCGGGTCTTGCTTGCCATCGAGCACGGCGACACGCTCGCCGGCGTGCAGCTCGTCCAAAGACTTGCCCGAGAGCTTGCCGTAGCCAGGAAATTTGCGCACCGAAAAATTCACATCGCCATTGGGCACCCGATAAGCCAGGCCTTGGCTTTCGAGCTGACCAATCAAGCGGGTCATTTGCGGCACAAAGTCGGTGGCACGCGGTTCGTGCTGGGGTCGCTCGATGCCCAGCGCATCGGCGTCTTGGTGCAGGGCGTCAATCATGCGCTGGGTCAACGCACGCAAGGTCTCGCCGTTGTCCACAGCGCGTTGGATGATTTTGTCGTCGATGTCGGTGATGTTGCGCACATATTCGACCTGGTAGCCGCTGGCCTTGAGCCAGCGCTGCACCACATCAAAGGCCACCATGGAGCGGGCGTGGCCCAGGTGGCACAGGTCGTACACGGTCATGCCGCACACATACATGCGCACCACACCTGGCGTGATCGGCGAAAAGGTTTCCATCGCCCGGGTGAGCGTGTTGTGAATGCGAAGGGTCATGGGTCTGGGTAAGCTCTGCGATCAAGACGCCGAAATTTGGCGCTGACCTACAATGCCCTCAGTATATATAACGCCCTTAGTTGTGGGCTGACAACCGCTCATTTCGCCCATGAAACCCCTGCCCTGGCCCTCTGCGCTGCGCACCCTTTGCCTGTCCTGGGTGATGGTGTTCTCGATGTTTGGCATGGCGCATGCGCAAGGGCCTGCCGTCATCACCGACCCCCACCAACAGGTGGAGCAGTTGATGCGCCAAGACCAGATTGAGCCCGCGCTGGCAAAGATTCAAGCCCATTTGGCCCAACGCCCACGCGACCCGCAAATGCGCTTTTGGCAAGCCGTGCTTTTGACACGCCAAGGCAAACGGGAGCAGGCCATTCAGGTCTACACCGCGCTGACCCAAGACTTTCCCGAGCTGGCCGAACCGCACAACAACCTCGGTGTGCTGCAAGCGGCCAACAACGACATCGACCTGGCCCAACGCTCGTTTGAGCTGGCCTTGCGCGCCGACCCCCAGCATGCCCTGGCCCACGAAAACTTGGCCGATGTGTTACTGCGCCAAGCCCAGCAACATTACCAACGGGCCGCACAGGCCCCAGCGCCCATCCCCCAGCGGCCCCTCGCAGGGGTCAATCCTGGCGTCAGTGCCCCGATCAGTGCCCCACGCCCCACCCTGGGCTTGGCCCAAAAACAGCAACTGCTGCAACCCCTTTTGAAACTCTCTGGCCCCACACCATGAAGCGTCGTTCTTTGTTCAAGCCCCTTGCCCATGGCTTGTCCTTGCTGGCCGTGTGCGCCAGCTTGGGCCTGCCCCTTGCCCAGGCCCAAACCGCGCCGCGGGTCAAGTTCATCACCAACATGGGCGAGTTTGTGGTCGAGGTGTATCCCGACAAAGCGCCCAAAACCGTGGACAACTTTTTGCAGTACGTGCGCGACAAGCACTACGACGGCACGGTGTTTCACCGCGTGATCAGCAACTTCATGGTGCAAGGCGGCGGCTACGACACCCGCTACCGCGAAAAACCCAGCCGCTCACCGGTGGCCCACGAAGGGCGTGAAGCTTTGTCCAAGGGTGGCGCGCGCAACACCGTGGGCACTTTGGCCATGGCCCGCACCAATGACCCCCACTCTGCCACCGCGCAGTTTTTCATCAATGTGCGTGACAACGCCTTTTTGGACCCGGTGCTGATCCCCGACGGCGACCCGGTCGCCCGCTTTGAGTACGGCGGGCGCACCTACGAAAACGTGCCCCGTGCCAATTTGCTCAACGCCCCCCAACTGTTTGGCTACACCGTGTTTGGTGCGGTGGTCAGCGGCATGGAGGTGGTGGAGCGCATCAAAGCCACGCCCACCGGCGCTGGCGGCCCCTTCCCCACCGATGTGCCCCGCACCGCGGTGGTCATTCAATCTGCAACCCTGGTGAAATAACATGACCCAACCCCAAGTCGAACTGCACATCCAAGACCACGGCGTCATCACGCTCGAACTCGATGCCGACAAAGCCCCGTTGTCGGTCGAGAATTTTTTGAGCTATGTGGCCAACGGCCACTACAACCAAACGGTGTTTCACCGCGTGATCAAAGACTTCATGATCCAAGGCGGCGGCTTTGAGCCGGGCATGAAGCAAAAGCCTTGCGCCGCACCGATTGACAACGAAGCCAACAACGGCTTGCACAACGACATCTATACCGTGGCCATGGCGCGCACCAGCGACCCGCACTCGGCCACCGCCCAATTTTTCATCAACACCACGGACAACAGTTTTCTCAACCACAGCTCGCCCACCCCACAAGGCTGGGGCTATGCGGTGTTTGGCAAAGTGGTGGCTGGCACCGAAGTGGTGGACGCCATCCGCGCGGTCAAAACCGGGCGCAAGGGCTTTCACGACGATGTGCCCGTGCAAGACGTGGTGATCGAAAAAGCCATCGCCCTTTGATCGGAGCGGCTGCGCCTTGACAGCCCTGCACGCCACCCTGCCCGCCAGTGCCCCGGCGCTGGCATCGGTCGATGCTTCGGCTTGGGGTTGCGTGGATTTTTTATCCGACGTGCACCTGCACAGCGCAGACCCGGCCACGGCGCAAGCCTGGATGTCCTATTTGCGCCACACCCCTGCCGATGCCCTGTTCATCTTGGGCGACTTGTTTGAAGCCTGGGTCGGCGACGATGTGCTGCACCACCCCCTGGGGGTTTTTGAGCAAAGCTGCGCCCAAGCCTTGGCCGAATGCACCGCATCGAAGCCCGTGTTTTTTGTCTGTGGCAACCGCGACTTTTTGATCGGTCCTGGGTTTTTTCAATTCACTGGGGTGCAAGCGCTGAGCGAGCCCTGCACCGTGCTCAGCAGCGCCGGACCTTTGTTGCTCAGCCATGGCGACCCTTTGTGCACCGATGACCACGATTACCTGGCCTTTCGGGCCCAGGTGCGCAGCCCAGATTGGCAAAGCGCGTTTTTGGCGCAGCCCTTGCCAGAGCGCATGGCCCAAGCGCGGGCCATGCGCGCCCAAAGCCAAGCCAAGCAAGAAGCCATGGTGTCTTTGCCGGATGTGAACCCCCTGGCTTGTGAAGCGGCTTTGACCCAGCACCAGGCCCAGACCTTGGTGCATGGCCACACCCACCTGCCTGGTGTTCACGACCTGGGCCAGGGCCGAGTGCGGCGGGTGCTGAGCGATTGGCAAGCCCAAGCCAAACCACCGCGTCTGGAGGTGCTGCGTTTGCAAGGGGGGCAGTGGCAACGTGTGCCCCTGCCCGCCGCACCGGTCAGCGGCGCAACAACACCTTGAGCGCGTTTTGCAGGCGGCGCGCCTGGCCCGGCTCAAATGCCGATGACATGACGTGAGCCGCGTCCTGCGCCCAGGTTTGATGCGGCGGTGCATCGTTGCGCCGGG
>CAXNFO010000149.1:0-5641 GCA_964201395.1 Limnohabitans sp. | reverse complement strand
GTGATGCTCGACACCCGCAATGCCTTTGAGGTGGGACATGGCAAATTTGCCGGCGCCCTGGACTGGGGCTTGGAGAAATTCAGCGAGTTTCCGCAAGCCGCTCAAGACCACTTGGGCGATCTGCAGGGCAAAACCGTGGTCAGCTATTGCACCGGCGGCATCCGCTGTGAAAAAGCCGCCATCTTCCTGCGCGAGCTGGGTCTGCCAGATGTGTACCAACTCGACGGCGGCATCTTGCAATACTTTGAAGACACCGGCGGCGCCCATTTTGAGGGCGACTGCTTTGTGTTCGACGAGCGCGTGGCCCTGGCACCCGACCTGAGTGCCAAGCACGGTTGAGTGCGCCAGGCGTGTAAAAATGCCAGCCCACCAAGTCGGTGAGCGGGCATTGCTAGGGACTCAAGGTCTTGAGGGCTTCAGCGATCAAGCGCCCATGCGCTGGGCCAATAGCCGCACACGCTCGCCATAGGCCTTGGCGGTGTCCAAGTCGCCTTGGGGGATGTCGGCCGCAGGGCTGGTGGGACCGACTTGCGCCATCACACCCGAGTTGGAACCAATGCGGTTGATGTTGCCATCGTTCATCGCGGGTTGGCCGACCCACACCATGCCGTGCTGCATGGCCAAGGTGATGAAGTACTGGATGGTCGACAGCTTGTCACCGCTGGGGCTGCCAGAAATGGTGAAGCCACCGGCCACTTTGTCCTTCCAAGCCCCGCTGAACCAACGCTTGGAACTGGCATCGGCAAATTTTTTGAATTGCCACGACACCATGCCCATGTAAGTGGGTGAGCCAAACACAATCGCATCGGCCGCATCCAGCGTGTCCCAATCGGCCTCGCTGATGTTGCCGTCGGCATCAATGGCGATGAGCTGGGCCTGGGCCCCATCGGCCACAAATTGCGCCACGCGCTGGGCATGGCCGTAGCCGGAATGGAATATCACTGCTGTTTTCGTCATGGTCTATCTCCCTTTCAAGGTTAAAAATCAAGCTTGCAAATCAAACACCAGCACTTCGGCGCCTTCAGCCTGGTCGAGCACCAAGCCGCTTTCGCCTTGCATCAGCAAAGCGTCGCCGCAGGCCAGGGCTTGCCCATTGGCCTGTACGCTGCCGCGCAACACCTGCACATATGCTTTGCGCGCCGGGTCCAACATCATTTGGGCGCTTTGACCGGCTTCAAAACAGCCTGCATACATGCGCGCGTCGGCATGGACTTTCACCGAGCCCTGGGCTGCATCGGGCGAGGCCACCAAGCGCAAGGCGCCTGATTTTTCGGCGGCGGCAAAGGTTTTTTGTTCGTAGCTGGGCGGGATGCCGCGCTGCGACGGCAAGATCCAAATTTGTAAAAAGTGCGTTTCGCCGTTGGGTTCGTGGTTGAACTCGGAATGGCGAACACCCGTGCCCGCGCTCATGCGCTGCACATCGCCTGGGGGAATGCCTTTGACATTGCCCATGTTGTCTTGGTGCGCCAAGTTGCCCGACAGCACATAGCTGATGATTTCCATGTCTTGGTGGCCATGGGTGCCAAAACCGGTGCCCGGCGCGATGCGGTCTTCATTGACCACCCGCAAATTTCCCCAACCCATGAATTGCGGGTCTTGGTAACCCGCAAACGAGAAACTGTGAAACGACTTCAACCAACCGTGGTCGGCATAGCCTCTTTCGTGTGATCGTCGAACCATTTGCATGTTTGTTCTCTCCAGTGAGGTGTACTGTAAAAGCAGTCAATGTGGCTGTGGTTGATCGAAATTGATGGCATCATTCAAATAATTTGATTGATGAGGGCTTTTCCATGCTAACGCCACGCCAAGTTTTGACCCCCGAGGGTTTGGCCATGCTTCAGAGCATTGACCAGTTGGGCAGCTTTGCCGCCGCAGCGCGCGCCATGGGCCTGGTGCCCAGTGCCTTGAGCTACCGGGTGCGCCAAATGGAGGAAGCGCTGGATGTGCTGTTGTTCAACCGCGCCGCCCGACAAGCACGGCTGACGGCGGCAGGTGGCGAGTTGCTGCAAGAAGGGCAACGCCTGCTGGCCGAAATGGACAGCATTGCGCTGCGCGTCAAGCGCTTGGCCACCGGTTGGGAGAGCCAATTCACCGTCGCTTACGACAGCATCATCGACCCATCGGTGGTGATGGACCTGTGCGCGGCGTTTTACGCCGACAACCCACCCACCCGGCTGCGCTTGCGCCACGAAACCTTGAGCGGCACGTTGCACAGCCTCAGCGCGGGTCAAGCTGACTTGGCCATTGGCGTGGACATGCAACTGAGCCCGGCCTTGGGTTTGCGGTTTGCCGAATTGGGGGCCTTGGTGCGGTTTGCCTTTTGTGTGGCGCCCCAACACCCCTTGGCGCGCAGCCCCCAGCCCTTGAGCGATGCCAGCATCCAAGCGCACCGCGCCGTGGCGGTGGCCGACTCAGTGCCCCAAGGCCAAGGGGTGACCATTGGTTTGCTGCCCGGCCAAGACGTGTTCACCGTGCCCAGCATGGCGCTCAAACGGGACGCCCAACTGCGCGGCCTGGGCGTGGGCTTTTTGCCCGAACCCCTGGCCAGACCGCACATTGAAGCCGGGCACTTGGTGGCCTGCGAGGTGCAACGCACCCAGCGCAGCGGCAAGCTGGGCTATGCCTGGCGCGAAGTCCCCGGCGAAGCGGCAGAAACCGCTGACAAACGCGCTTTGCAATGGTGGCTGAAAGCCTTGGCGCAGCCCCAAACCCGCCATGCTTTGTTGGGGCAATCGAGCACAACCACGCGCTCTTCATCGGTGTAGAGTCGGGCCATGGCAGCACAATACATTGCAATCGTGGGCGCAGGCATGGCGGGCACCACCGCCGCCCGCACCTTGGCACAAGCCGGGCACCAGGTCATGGTGTTTGACAAAAGCTCGGGCGCAGGTGGTCGCATGGCCACCCGGCGCAGCCCCTTTGGCGGCTTTGACCACGGTGCGCAGTACTTCACCGTGCGCGACCCGCGCATGGCCTTGGCCTTACAAACCGTGCCCGACAGCCTGACCCACTGCCGCCCCTGGAGCGCCAACGCGGTGCGCGTGCTCGACCCGTCTGGCCGGTTGGTGGAAGCCGCCCGTCCCGGCCCCGAAGCCCATTGGGTGGGCGTGCCCGGCATGAGCGCACTGGTCAAGCATTGGGCGCAGCCTCTGGCTGACGCAGGCCGATTGCTACTGGGCCACACCGTTCAATCCCTGCAAGCCGACCCGCGCAAAGCCAGCCGCTGGTCTGTACACGGCGTGAACGCCGACGGTCACGCTTGGCTGCAAGGCGGCTTTGACAGCGTGCTGCTGGCCATGCCTGCAGCGCAATGCGCGCAACTGCTGCAAGCCAGCCCCGGGCGTGGCGCGGCCAGTGATTTGATTGAACCCACCCTCAACGTGCAAACCGCCCCCTGCTGGACCTTGATGCTGGCCTACCCCCAGGCCAGCCAACCCGGCCTGACCCACCTGGGCCCGCAATGGAATGCCGCCCGCAGCACCCACCACCGCATTGCTTGGTTGGCGCGCGAGTCGTCCAAACCAGGGCGCAGCAGCATCGAGCGCTGGACGGTGCAAGCCAGTGCCGAATGGTCCCTGGAGCACCTCAACGATGACGCCGAGCGGGTGCAAAACAAGCTGCAACGCGCATTTGCGGAGTTGACCGGTATCCACACCGCGCCCAGCCACGCCCAAGCCCATTTGTGGCGTTACGCCAAAACCACCCATCCCTTGGGTCAACCCTATCAATGGGACAGCGCCACGGGTTTGGGCACCTGCGGCGACTGGCACATCGGCCACCGCGTGGAAGACGCCTTTGTCTCTGGCCTCGAATTGGGGCTGCGCCTGTGCGGTAAATGAAACCGTACCGGGGCCGGTTTGCGCCCTCGCCCACCGGTCCCTTGCACGCGGGTTCTTTGGTAGCGGCCCTGGCCAGCTGGCTCGACGCCAAAGCCCACCACGGGCAATGGTGGGTGCGCATCGAAGACACCGATGGCCCGCGCTGTCCACCGGGCACAGACCAACTCATCTTGCAGCAACTGGCCCAGTGCCACCTGCACCCCGACGCGCCCGTGCAATGGCAATCGCGCCGAACCCATTTGTACCAAGCAGCCCTGGACCCATTGCAACGCAGCGGGCACATCTATCCCTGCACATGCTCGCGCAAAGACATTGCCACCGCCTTGACCGCACAGGGTTGGGCGGCCCAGCGCCACGCTGCGGCACCCTACCCCGGCACCTGCCGGCACCAACCGCCCTCCGCCCCGCTACTCGCTCATGGGCCACATGCCTGGCGCTTTCGTGTGCCCAGCGGTGACTGGCATTGGCACGACCGGTGCCTGGGCGCGCAAGCGCAAGACCTGGCCCTCAGCGTGGGCGATGTGGTGCTGCGCCGGGCCGATGGCGTGTGGGCCTACCAACTCGCGGTGGTGGTCGACGATGCCGAGCAAGGCATCACCCATGTGGTGCGCGGCCAAGACCTGGCCGACAACACCCCACGCCAAATGGCCTTGCAACAAGCCCTGGGAGTGGCCACACCCTTATATATGCACACCCCTTTGGTGCTGGGCACCGATGGCGAAAAACTCTCCAAACAAAACGGCGCTCAAGCCTTGGACACCCGCGACCCCCTGACTTGTTTACAGGCCGCGGCCACCGTCTTGGGTTTGTCAGCCCACACCGGGCCGGTGGCCGAGGCCTTGGGTTCTTGGGTCCAACAGTGGTCTTTGATGCATGGCGCGGATGGCAGCGATCGACAGGCACCGTCAAAGAACGTGGGGGTACAGCGTCTAAACCACATCGATCCCTGAAAGCCTAACCCAGATTCACTCTTTCGGTTCATGCTGACGCCGACCCTAGAATCGGCCGCTTGATGAACCCCTGCACCCCACCCCCAGCGCCCTGCCCCAGCGCTCCTGAACCCGCAGCGAAAGCTACCCCTACACACATGCACAGCGGGGAAGGTCTGCACCATGACAAGCCTTTTTTGCGCACCATCAAAACCTTTGTCACCCGCGCTGGGCGCGCCACCAGTGGACAACTCCGGGCCATCGAAGACCTGGGGCCGCGCTTTGTGCTTCCCTATGCGCCTGAAGCGATCGACCTTGAGGCGGTATTTGGGTCTGATCGGGCATCAGCGCCGTTGATTTTGGAGATTGGTTTTGGCATGGGCGAGGCCACGGCGCACATCGCCCGGGTTCGGCCCCAGGATAATTTTTTATGCTGCGAGGTGCATGAAGCGGGCGTGGGTGCTTTGCTCAAACGCATGCAAGAGCCACCCATCGACAACATCCGCATCGTGCAACACGACGCGCTCGAGGTGATCGAGCACAACCTGGCTCCCGCCAGCCTGGACGGTATCCACATCTTCTTCCCCGACCCGTGGCACAAACTGCGCCACCACAAGCGGCGTTTGATCCAACCCGCTTATGTGTCTCGGCTGACCCAACGGCTCAAACCTGGCGGCTATGTGCATTGCGCCACCGACTGGCAGCCCTATGCCCAGCAAATGCTGGCCGTGCTCGGTGCCGAAACTGGCTTGAAAAACACCAGCACCCAGGCCGATGGTTATGCCATCAAGCCCGATTACCGGCCCCTCACCAAATTTGAAAATCGCGGCATCAAATTGGGTCACGGGGTGTGGGACTTGGTATTCCAGCGGG
>CAXNFO010000148.1:0-5649 GCA_964201395.1 Limnohabitans sp. | reverse complement strand
GGCCTTTCATGGCCATTTGACCTTCGGGTTTGAATGAACGGTTCAGGCCCGAGACCACGCCGGCAGACACGGATGGACCAATGCCAAACGGAAACCCCACCGCCACCACCTCGTCGCCGGGTAGCAAGTTGCTGCTCGAGCCCATGGTGGCGGGTTGCAAATCGTCGGGGATTTTTTGCGGCTTGATCACCGCCAAATCGTTCTCGGGCATGGTCGAGATCACAAAGGCGGCCGACTCCATGCCGTCAAAAAAAGTGACCTCCAAACGCTGGGCGGTGGAGATGACATGGAAGTTGGTCAAGATGGTGCCATCCTCAACGATGACCACGCCCGAACCCACACCGAGTTCTTTTTCACCTGCCTTGGGGTTTTTGGGGTCGGTGCCAAAAGCGCGCACCCGCACCACCGAAGGCCAGATCAAACCCGCCGCCTTGGCCGTGCGCGAGGGCAGGTCTTGGGTGGCCAAGGTGTGCAACACCGCCGCGTCAATGTCTTTTTGGGTCAGCACCTGTCGCGGCGCACCCCAGCGTTCGCTGGCCCACCACATGGCCCCGCCAATGGCCAAACCCATGAGCAGCATGGCCCAGCGCTCGTGGCGCACAAACCAGCTTTTGAACCCTTTGCTTGGGGCGCTGGGAGCAGGCCTGTCCGCCAGGGTGGCGGGGACTTGCGCCGGTACCGGCTGGCTGGCGTAAACGGTGGCGCGTTTCATGGTCAAACCATATCACAGCCAAGGGTGATAAAGTGACCCCGACCCAACCGACCCCAGACACCGATGCACTTTGTTTGGCCCCAAGCCCTGTGGGCGCTCTTGCTGGCGCCTTTGTTGCTGGCTTATTACCTTTGGCTGCTGCGGCGCAAGCAGCGCAGCGCCTTGGCCTACCCCAGCCTGTCGCTGGTGAGGGTCGCCATGGGGCCGCGCAAGCTGTGGCGCCGCCATGTGCCCCCGGCCTTGCTGGGCTTGGCCTTGATCAGCGCCGTGGTCGGCATGGCCCGCCCGGTGGCCAGCGTGGTATTGCCCGCCGATTACATGACCTTGGTGCTGGCCATCGATGTGTCGCGCAGCATGCTGGCAGAAGACGTGGAACCCAACCGCATCAAAGCCGCCCAGGCGGCGGTGAAAGACTTCCTGCGTGAGCTGCCGCCCAACATCCGGGTGGGCGTGGTGTCCTTTGCCGGCGCGGCGCAACTGGTGCAAGGCATCACCGATCAACGCGAGGAGTTGGTCGCCTCGATCGACCGCTTTCAATTGCAACGCGGCACCGCCACTGGCAGCGGATTGTTGATGGCCTTGTCCACTTTGCTGCCCAATGCCGGCATCGATTTGGAAGCTGCCATTTACGGCCAGGGCTTTGGTGGCTATGGCAACTACGGCAGCCCTGCACCCGCCTCGCCGCCCAAAGCCAAACCCAGCTTCACCCCGGTGCCTGCAGGCTCTTACTCATCCGGGGCGATTGTGTTGCTCTCCGACGGGCGCCGCACCACGGGCCCCGACCCACTTGAGGCCGCCAAGCAAGCCGCGCAGCGCGGGGTGCGCGTCTACACCGTGGCCTTTGGCACGCCCAATGGCTTCATTCCCGGTTACGAAGGTGTGTCCTTTTATGCCAAGGTGGACGAGGAAACCTTGCAAGCCATCGCCAAGGCCACCGAGGGCGAATTTTTTCGCGCCGGTAACTCCAACGATCTGAAGCAAATTTACGAGCACCTGTCGACCAAGTTTGCGCTGGAGCGGCGCGATACCGAAGTCTCCGCCCTCTGGGCAGCGTTGTCTTTGGTCTTGTTGCTCTGCGCCGGGGGCTTGTCTGTGCGGTGGTTTCGCCGCCAGCCTTGGGGCCAAGCCTGAGACAACTTCTCCCTCTGCCCCAGCCCTCAACGGGGCAAAACTTCGACCCAGGCGCTGACCTGCCCCCGCACACCCTGATCGTCTTGCCACTGCACACGGATGTCACCGCTTTGGTCGGGCACCACCCAAAACTGCAACAAGGGATTGGCCGCCACCCCTGAGCCCAGGGTGGCGCGAAACACCGTGCGCCCACCGTACTCAGCGCTCAGGCTGTGGATCACATTTTTGGGGATCGCAGTGCCTGAAAAATCGTAACGAAAACCCGTCTCCATCGGGTGCTGCAACAACAAGCGCACCTCCATGGCTTGGCCGCGCCGCACAGGGGAGGTCACTTGGATGCGGGCCAACATGTCAAGACGCGTCCATGCAAGCCGATTCGGTGACCTCCACCTCGGCGGTGCCGCGCCACCAACGCCCGTCCGAGGTTTGCACCAAGGCCATCACCTCTTGCGATCCATTCAAGCGCACCCGGGTGGCCACCTCGGCCTTGCCCGACCAGGGGCCCAGTTCAAATTCGGCGATCACTGGGCGTGGGTTGCGGTTGGATAGCAACACCACGCGGCGCACATGGTCGCGCTCGCTCATGGGGTTGTCCACCCGCACACGCATGGGCACCGACAAACCGTTGTCGGCCAAGCGCGGGGTGACCACCCTCACCCGCTCTGGCGTGGGCGTGGCGCCGCCGGTGATCGGCCCATACAACTGCGCCCAGTCCAAATTGGCCGGTGGTGCCTGGGCCCTGGCAGGAACCGCCGCCCAGCCCAAACAGGCCAGCAAACCGCCCACACCTTGGCGCCGCGTCCAGTCGCCCAAGCTGGCCTCAGACAATGCGCAAGCCGTGGTTCTTCAACGGCAGGTTGCGCACCGGCTTGCCAGTGGCGGCAAAAATCGCGTTCAAGATGGCCGGTGCCACCACGCAAATGGTGGGCTCGCCCACCCCGCCCCAAAAGTCAAAGGTCGGGGCGATCACGGTTTCAATGCGCGGCAACTGGCGCAAACGGGCAATCGGGTAGCGGTCAAAGTTGGTGTCCACCATGCGCCCATTGGCCACGCTGGACTGGCTTTGCAAGCTGTCGAAGCCATAGGCCACCGAACCCTCCACCTGCGCGGCAATTTGATCGGGGTTGACCGCATGGCCGCAATTGGTGGCCAGCACCAAGCGCAACACCTTGACCTCTTCACCTTTGACCGACACCTCAGCCACCGCAGCGGTGTAACTGGCGTAGCCCATGAACTGGGCCATGCCACGGTGCACCCCGGCTGGCAGGGGCTTGCCCCAGCCCGCTTTGTCGGCGGCGGCGTTGAGCACAGCCAAGTGCTTGGGATGCTTTTGCATCAAGGCGCGGCGAAACTCCAGCGGATCGCGCCCCGCGGCCGCAGCCACCTCTTCCATGAAGCACTCGAGGTACAAGCCGTTTTGATTGGTGTTGACCCCGCGCCATGGGCCCACCGGCACATGGGTGTTGCGCATGGCGTACTCGGTGCGCAGGTTGGGCACGGTATAGCCGAGTTGGGCATCGTGCGGCTCGGTCCAGTAGCCTTGGAGTTGGCGCCTGTCCTTGCCGTCCTTGATGTTTTGCGGTGACAAATAGGCGTTGATCGATTGGCCTGACACGCGCAACTGCAAGCCCAGCAAGTTGCCTTGTGCATCCAGACCCGCCTCCAATTTGCACTGGCCAATGGGGCGGAAAAAATCTTGCCCCATGTCCTCTTCGCGGCTCCAGATCAGTTTAACCGGCACCCCAGGCATTTGCTTGCCCAGCAAGGTCGCTTGGCGCACATAGTCTTGCTGACCACCCCGCCGGCCAAAACCACCCCCCAGGGTTTGGTTGTAAACCTCGCATTTTTCCAATGGCAAACCGCTGGCCGTGGACAAAGCCGCCATGGAGGCCTCGGCGTTTTGGCTGGCCACCCAGACCTCGGCGCGGTAGTCGGTGATCAGCGCCGTGCAATTCATCGGCTCCATGCAAGCGTGCGAGACAAACGGCGTGCTGTACACCGCCTCGACCCGCTTGGCCGCACCCGCAATCGCCTGGGGTGCATTGCCGACATCGATGTCGGCAAACACATTGTTGGTCGAAGTCAAGCCCTCTTTGAGGCGCTCGGCGATGGTGGCGCTGCTCTCTTGGCCATTGCCCTGCTCGTTCCAGACAATGGGCAAATCCTGCAAAGCGGTTTTGGCGCGCCACCAGTTGTCGGCCACCACGGCCACGGCGTTGTCGTCCACCTTGTAGACACCCAAAATGCCTTTGCGGCCCTTGAGCTTGGCGGCTTCAAAGCTGACCAGCTTGCCACCAAACACCGGGCTGGCCTGGATGGCCGCATAGACCATGCCGGGCAAGCGGGTGTCGATGGCGTAGTTTTGTTTGCCCATCACCTTGGCCGCGGTGTCCAAGCGCTTCATGGGCTTGCCCGCGATCTTCCATTGGCGCGGGTCGCGCAACACCAGGGATTTGGGATCCGGCGGGGTAATTTGGGCCGCGGCACTGGCGACTTTGCCGTAAGTGGTTTTGCGCCCCGATGCGGCATGGGAGATAACCCCTTTGGCCACGGTCAACTCACCCGCCGCCACGCCCCATTGGTTGGCAGCGGCTTGCATCAACATGGTGCGGGCTGCGGCACCGCCTTGGCGCATGTATTCTTGCGAGCCACGCACGCCACGGCTGCCGCCGGTGGACATGTCGCGCCACACCCGTTTGCGGGCCAGGTTTTGACCGGGCGTGACCATTTGCACCTTCACGCGCGACCAATCGCACTCGAGCTCTTCGGCGACCAATTGGGCCAAGCCGGTGTGGGTGCCCTGCCCCATTTCGGCACGGGCCACGCGGATGATGCAGCTCTCATCGGGCTGCACCACCACCCAGGCATTGACTTCAGGCGCCGCACCCCTTTGGGTTTGCGCTCCAGCGGGCCAATGAAAACCCACGGACAGGCCTGCGCCAGCAGCGGCGCTGCTGACCACAAAAGCGCGGCGGGACAAACGGGGGCTTGATGTGTGTTGTGTCATGGTCAATCCTTTCAGGCCTGGGCCGTGGGTTGTTCGACCAGGTCACCCGCATCGCTGACCATGTGGATCACCGAACCCACACCTTTGCCGGTTTTGGCCGCCAAGTGGATGGCGGCGCGGATGCGTTGGTAGGTACCGCAGCGGCAGATGTTGGTCATGGCCTCGTCAATATCGGCATCGGTGGGTTTGGGTTTTTTGCGCAGCAAGGCGGCCGCAGCCAGAACCTGCCCCGACTGACAGTAGCCGCACTGGGGCACGTCCAGCGCCTTCCAGGCCATTTGCACCGGGTGGGTGCCGTCTTTGGACAAACCTTCGATGGTCAACACCTGGCTGCCCACGGCTGCTGAGACGGGGTAGGAGCAAGACCGCATGGGCTCGCCATTCACATGCACGGTGCAAGCGCCGCATTGGGCAATGCCACAGCCAAATTTGGTACCCATCATGCCCAACTGGTCGCGAAGCACCCACAACAGCGGCATTTCGGGTTCGACGTCGACTTGGTGGCTTTTGCCATTGATGCTCAGTTTCAACATGCGGAGATCCTTGGAGGTCAAAATCAAGCACCTTAGAGGATGACCTGCCATGGGTCAATCCGTGCAATTCCCAAACACCTACCTGCCAGGGTATTGATCAAAAGGATTAAAACCAACCCGTCAGCGATGGCCTATCGGTCAACCAATGCCCATCATTCAAGGTCTTGATGGCGGCGTCGCAAGCGCGCTTGCGGGTGTTGCTGGGTCAAATAGGCCGCTGTGGCCCTTTCAACGGCGGGCAAATTGTCATGCAAACGCTTGAGAAA
>CAXNFO010000147.1:0-5664 GCA_964201395.1 Limnohabitans sp. | reverse complement strand
GATGGGCAAATGGAGCGCGGCGATCACATCGAGGCGTCGATCATTGACGCCAATTTGCGCCAGTTGGACTCACTTCGGCGGGAACAACTGCTTCAGCGCTGAGTCGATGAGCATGCCCAGGGCCGAATAAATCAGCGAGCCCACCAAGGCGTCACCAAAGCTGTTGACGCGAAAGTCGTTGAGCAATTCGGCGGCCATCCAAAACAAAAATGCGTTGATCACAAACACAAACAGCCCCAAGCTGACCAAAGTCACCGGCAAGGTCAGCAGCACCAGCAAGGGGCGCAACAACAGGTTGAGCAAACCAATCACCAGCGCCGCCGACAGCGCCACGGCAAAGTGGGCGACCTCAATGCCGGGGTGCAGCTCCGACAAAGCCATCAAAGCCGTGGCGCTGAGCAACCACTTGAGCAAGAGCTTCATGCCCAGACCCGGCGCATGCCACAGGGCAGGCTGGCGTGCAGGCGAGGGCTCATGGTGTGCTGGGGTGATGCTCTATCATGCACCCCCCCATGGATGCCATTCACATCACCGACATCGAAGCCGCCATTAATTTTTGGCGCGAGCGCAAGCCGTCGCCCGATGGCATCACCTTGGCCCCTGAGATTCGTGCTTTGGCCGAGGTGTATGCCTTGATGGTCTACCACCATGAAGACGAGGTGGCCGAAAAGGGGTTTCCGAGCAAGGCCATGGCCGCTTGGCGCACCTGGTACGACACCACCCCCGACACACCGTGCATTGCCATTTGCTCGACCAGCCAAGGCGACGCCTGGTGCAAAGGGTGCGGGCGCAGTTTTGACGAGGTGCAGCGCTGGACCGAAATGGGCCCGGGCGCCAAACGCGCCACGTGGCGGCGCATCACCTTGAGTGCAGATTCCTGGCGCTTCAACCGCTACGCCGAACGCGCCACCGAAAAAGGCCAGACGGCTGACGTGACCGCAACGACCCCGGCGAACACCTCTGGCGCTTGAACCCCGCAGGCGGTGACTCACCGCCAACGCTCGCATTCCACATTCACCGTGCCACGGGCATTGCCCAGCATCAGCACACCTTCTTGCACCGTGGCTTGCAAAGACATGCTGCGCTCGGCCAAGCCCACCAGCGCTTGAGCGGTGTCGGCGGGGATGCGCCAGACTTGCAAGTTGCGCGGCTTGATCAAAGCATTTTGGATGCCGCGCCACCACACATCCGCCGCGTGGTGAAAGGCGTAAACGCACACCTGGTCGGCCAAGCCGCAGGCTTTGAGCAAGGGCTTGTCTTGCGGTTGCCCCACCTCTATCCACCAGCGGGGGCGACCGGTGAAGTCGCGCAGCAAGACATCGGGCTCGTTGGGGTCGGACAGGCCCGCGCCAAACAGCAAATGGCCGTCGCCATGGCAGGTGTCTTGCAACTCATGCGCATGCAGCGCCATGGCCACCAAGCGCACCATCATGCGTTCGTCGGTTTCGCTGGGGTGGCGCGCCAGGGTGAAGGCGTGATCGGCGTAATAGCTGTGATCGATGTCGGCGATCTGCAGCTGCGCCTTGAAGATGGTGGATTTGATGGCCATCTCAAGCCTGGCGTTGGGCCAGGCTCGCAGCCATGCCCACATAGGTGGCGGGCGTGAGGGCCAGCAAGCGCGCTTTGGCATCAGCGGGGATGGCCAAGCGCTCAATCAGCGCATGCAGGTCTTGTGGCCGCACCTGTTTGCCGCGGGTGACCTCTTTGAGTTGCTCGTAAGCACCGGCCACGCCGTAGCGGCGCATCACCGTTTGGATCGGTTCGGCCAACACCTCCCAGGCGTTGTCCAAATCGGCCTGCAAGGCTTCGGCATTGAGCTCGAGCTTGTCCAGCCCCACGCTGAGCGACTGGTAGGCCAGCACCGCATGCCCCAGGGCCACGCCCATGTTGCGCAACACCGTGCTGTCGCTCAGGTCGCGCTGCCAACGGCTGATGGGCAGCTTCTCGCTCATGTGGCGCAACAGCGCATTGGCCAGCCCCAAGTTGCCCTCGGCATTTTCAAAATCAATCGGGTTGACTTTGTGTGGCATGGTCGACGAGCCAATCTCACCGGCTTTCAAGCGTTGCTTGAAGTAGCCCAGCGACACATAGCCCCAGACGTCGCGCGCCAGGTCGATCAAGATGGTGTTGGCGCGCGCCACCGCGTCGAACAACTCGGCCATGTGGTCGTGCGGCTCAATTTGCGTGCTGTAAGCCTGAAAGTGCAAGCCCAGGCCAAAGGGGGCAGCGGCATCGGCGTGGTCGGGGGTTTCCACCACGCGGCGGGCAAAGGCCTCCCAATCCATCTCGGGCCAAGCGCTCAGGTGGGCGTTGTAGTTGCCCACCGCACCATTCATCTTGGCCATCAAGCGCACCGCCGCGATGGCGTCGTGCGCATGCTGCAAGCGCGCGGCCACATTGGCGAACTCTTTGCCCACGGTGGTCGGCGTGGCGGTTTGGCCGTGGGTGCGGCTGAGCATGGGCACGCTGGCGTGGGTGCTGGCCATGGCGCGCAACTGGCCCAGCACGCGTTGCAGCGCTGGCAGCAGCACTTGGGCGCGTGCGGCTTGCAGTTGCAAGGCATGGCTGGTGTTGTTGATGTCTTCGCTGGTGCAGGCAAAGTGGATGAACTCCACCACGGGGGCCAGCTCTTGGCGCACCGCATCGGTCAAATCCGCGCGTTGGCATTGCGCTTTGATCCAATATTCCACCGCTTTGACATCGTGATTGGTGGTCTTCTCAATCTCTTTGATGGCGCTGGCATCGGCGGTGCCAAAGTTTGCCACCAGTGCACGCAGATGGGCGCGGGCAGCCATGCTGAGGGCAGGAAACTCGGCCCAGCCCGCCTCGCTCAAGGCGACCAACCAGGCCACTTCGACTTGAACACGCCGGTGCATATAGCCTTGTTCGCTCATCAAAGCGCGCAACGCGGTGAGTTTGTTGGCGTAGCGGCCGTCCAGCGGCGATAAAGCGGTGATGGCAGAGTCGTTCATCGGATGATTTTAGGCCAGGCACTGTTGTCAACAGGGGAATCGCACATCTTCATCGGTCACATCGCCCGATAGAATGAAGGCCACTTCGTTTTGACCGCTCAGCATGAAACTCATTGGTGCCATCACCAGCCCTTACGTTCGCAAAGTGCGCATCGTGATGGCCGAAAAAAAACTCGACTATCAATTGGTTTTAGAAGACGTGTGGTCGGCTCAAACCGCCATTGCGTTGTCCAACCCTTTGGGCAAGGTGCCTTGCTTGATCATGGAAGGTGGCGAGGCCTTGTTTGACTCGCGCGTGATCGTCGAATACCTGGACACCTTGTCGCCGGTGGGCAAGCTCATCGCCACCTCTGGGCGCGAGCGCGCCGAAGTCAAAACCTGGGAGGCTTTGGCCGATGGCTTGCTCGATGCGGCCATCTTGGCCCGCTTGGAAAACACCTGGCCTGGGCGCGAAGAAGGCCAACGCAGCCCCGCCTGGGTGGCGCGGCAAATGGACAAAATCGACTTGGCCTTGAGTGCCATGGCCCGCGGCTTGGGTGAGCGCAGTTTTTGCTCGGGCACGCACTTCAGCTTGGCCGATATTGCCGTGGGTTGTGCCCTGGGCTATTTGGACTTTCGCTTTCCCCAGATCGATTGGCGCAGCGATCACCCGTCCTTGGATAAGCTGCTCGAGCGCTTGAGCCAGCGCAGCAGCTTCAGCGACACCGCACCCGCCCCCACCTGATCAGCGTGCCGGTGCGTTGACCCGGCGCTTGAGCCAGCGCATCAAGCCGCCCAGCAGCGGCAGTTTTTCATACAACTCTTCGGCCACGTCCCAGTAGTCGCGGTGACGCTGGATGCGCCAGCGCCCATCGGTGCCGGGCGCGAGCCACAAATGCGAGGCACCGCGCACCGTGATCTCCCTGCTTTGGCCGCGGATGCCAAACACAAAGTCCCAGGTCAAAAAGCATTGGTGGCCTTGCACCACCCGGGCGGTCACGATGAAGCGTGGCTGGTTCAAGCTGTCGTACATGTGCTGAAAAATACCGCGCACCGCGTCCACGCCTTGGACCTCGTTGAACGGGTCTTTGAACCACGCATCAGCGCTGTACACATCGCCCAAGCGGTCCAAGTGCGCGGGTGTCATCTCAGAAAAAAAGCGCTCGATGTCTGCCAGGTCCGTGGCCGGTACGTCATTTGCCATTGGAGTGGTGGGCGTGCTCATGGGCGAGGGCGGGTCATGCGGGCCACCAGCGGGAAGTACCACGCATACGGCAAGATGCGCATCAGCTTCATCCAGCGGGTGAAGCGCTTGGGAAAGTGGATTTCAAAGTCGCCGCTCTGCCAGCCTTGCAACATGCATTGGGCGGCGTCGGCGGGTTGCATCAGGGCCGGCATGTGGAAGTCGTTTTGCGCCGTCAGCGGGGTTTGCACAAAGCCGGGGTTGACCACGCTGACCCCCAAGCCCGCCGGGTGCAGATCGAAATACAAGGCCTCGGCCAAATGGGTGAGGGCGGCTTTGGTCGGCCCATAGGCCAGGCTTTTGGGCAGGCCCCGGTAGCCGGCCACGCTCGACACCAGGCTCACATGCCCGTGCCCTTGCGCCAACAAGCGCGGCAGTAAAACGTCGAGCACGCGCAGCGCGCCGGTGTAGTTCACATCCTGGTGGCGCAGCATGTCGGGCAGATCAAAGGCGGTGGCCTCGTGGGCTTGGTAGTGGCCGGCGCAATACACCACCCAATCCAGGCCTTGTTCGCCCCAGGCGGCGCTGGCCGCTTGGGCCACGCTGGTGGCATCGGTCACGTCCATGGCCAGGGCGCGCGCGCCGGGGTGTTGGGCCACAAACCCGTCCAGGGCCGCGGCTTTGCGCGCCGACACACACACGCTGGCCCCAGCCTGGTGCAAGGCTTGGGCACAGGCCAGGCCAATGCCGCTGGAGGCGCCAATCAACCACACCCGTTGACCGCGCCAGGAGGCCAAGGTTGGGTTCAAAGCCATGTGCGCTCCATGGCGATGTCCATGCCGCAAAGCTTGATGCAGTTGTCAATACCGCCACCGCACACATGGGTGCGGTGGCGGCCACTGCCCAAGGGGCAGGCGCCAGCCACTGCATCTATGCGACGGTGGGTTGGCGTCATGCACCGCCCCGTTTGGTGAACGACAAGGTGACATCGCCCAGGTGAACGCCCCATTTGCTCATGCGCGCTTTGTTCAGCATCACGCGCTCGTCCATCAGGTACATCCAATCGTCGAACTGCACCTCCCACACCCGGCCATCGACCGGCAAGGCCAGGGTGTAGCCCCATTGAAACGCATTGCCTTGGGTCTGGCCCTGGGCTTCGCCGATCACGTCGTCGGCGCGACCGCTGTAGCGCCCATTGCCCAAATGGCGCAAGCGCCAAATGCGCTGCTGTTTGGTGCCGTCGCTGTAAATGAATTGCTCGTCGAGCACGCCTTCCTCGCCGTTCCAGCGGCAGTCCATCACCACGGTGAAGCGCTTGACCACTTTGCCGTTGCGATCGGTGAAGATGCCCCAGGCATCGACCATGCCGTTGAAATACTGTCGCAGGTCCAGGCGCGGCAACTCTTGGGCCAGCTCTTCGATGCGCGGGCCTGCACAACCGGCCAAAGTGGCCAAGGCGCTGACTGGGGCTGCGATCAACAGGGAACGTCGCTTCATGGGGGGCTCTCCGTCGGGGAATGGGTGGGCAGG
>CAXNFO010000146.1:0-5705 GCA_964201395.1 Limnohabitans sp. | reverse complement strand
CCCCGACATCATGACGCCGGTCTCGATCATGACCACCGGTTACAGCGTGTTGATGGTGCACCCCAAATTGCCGGTCAACAGCGTGGCCGAATTGATCGCCTATGCCAAGGCCAACCCCAACAAACTCAATTACGCCTCGCAAGGCATTGGCAACGCCGCCCACTTGAGCGCCGAATTGTTTTGCTCCATGGCCGGCATCAAAATGACCCACATTCCCTACAAAGGCACGGGCCCGGCATTGGCCGATGCCTTGTCGGGCCAGGTCGAGGTTTATTTTGGCGAACTGGCCACCTCTGGCGTGCATGTGCGGGCGGGCAAGCTCAAACTGCTGGCCGTTGGAGGTGAAAAGCGTTTGCCCGACTACCCCCAAGTGCCCACGGTGGCAGAGTCACTGCCCAAATACCTCGCCACGGTTTGGCAAGGCATGGTGGGCCCACCTGGCATGAACATGGCTATTTCACGCAAATGGGCTGGCTTGGTCAACGAGGTGCTGAAAACCCCCGACGTGATGAAAAGGCTTCAGGACATGAGCATGATCCCTGCTGGCGGCAGCCCTGAAGACATGGCGCAGTTCATGCGCGAAGACCGGGAACGCTGGAGCGCCGTGATCAAGGCCTCTGGCGCCAGAGCCGACTGAACCCACCCCTTGAGCACACCGATCCACCACCATGATCACCGCAGAACAAAACAAAAAACTCACTGGCGTGAGCGCCGGTACCCCTTTGCACGAACCCCTGTCGCGATTTTGGTATCCGGTGCTCCACGCGGCCCAATTGCAAGACCGCTGCACCCGCAAAATTCGCTTGCTGGGCGAGGACTTTGTCATCGCCAGGAATGGCGACAGCTTGCTGGCGATGGAAGAAAAGTGTCCCCACCGCCAATGCTCACTCACCTTGGCCCGGGTCGAAGACAAAGGCTTGCGCTGCATCTATCACGGCTGGCTGATGAGCCCTTTGGGCAAGGTGCTTGAAGCCCCTAACGAGCGTGAGCAAGGGGGCCGCCAACGCATTCAAATGCGCACTGCCGCATTGCGCGAAGCAGGTGGCCTGATTTGGATGAACATCTGCGCCGATGAAGCGCAGTGTGCGCCCTTCCCCGACCTGCCTTGGTTTCACCTCCCCGCCGATCAGGTGGTGGTGGTCGACGCTTTATGCCATTCGAATTGGGTGCAATCCTTGGAAGGGGCGATTGACTCTTCCCATTCATCGCATTTGCACTCCGACGAAATTGTCAGCAAAAAAGCCGGTGACGTGAGCACCGCTGTGGGTGCGGGCATGCAATTGCAGTTCACCCGCCCGTCCACCGACAAACACCCCCGCATCCAGGTGCGTGACACCGACTTTGGCTTCATTTATGGCGCCTTGCGCATCCCCACCGTGGACCCCGACAAATGGGTTTATATCCGCGCCTCGGCATTTGCCTACCCCTCGTATGTGACCTTTCCATCGGCGGATACCTTGGGCGATTTACAGGTGTTTGTGCCGGTCGATGAAGACCACACCCATTTTTTCTACATCCGCTTTTCCACCCGCGACCCCCTCAACCAACTCAGCTTGCCCGCCTGGTCGGGCTTGGAGCCGGGCAAAGACGTGGATGAAAACGGTTTTTTGCGCGCTGCCGCCCTGCCCTTGTGGGGCCAAGACCGCGCAGCCATGGCGCAGGGAAAATCTTTCACCGGGCTCGTGGGCGTGAACTTGCAAGACATCGTGGTGCAAGAAAGCATGGGCACCATCGTCGATCGCACCAAAGAAAACCTGGGGCCAGCCGATTTGGCCATTGTTCACTTTCGCCGCCTGTTGCTGGAGACGGCCGACGGCAAAGCTGCCGCCCAACCGGGCTTTGCCCCAGGCCTGTCTTACCAAGGCCTGAAGGCCCGGGACGGATTGCTGCCCCTGGACCAAGATTGGACAACCCTTTACCCGCCAGACAGCGTTCAGTGGCAAACCACGCCATGAACGCCCAGCAGGGATTGGCCCAGCGCCCCATTGGCAACACCGGACTCAGCGCCTCGGTGCTGGGTTTTGGCACCGGTGACAACGCCGGTTTGATGGTTTTGGGCTGCGTGGCCGACCAGCGTGAAGCGGTCGCCCAAGCCATCGGCGCGGGGGTGAATTATTTCGACACTTCGCCCGACTATGGCCGGGGCCGCGCCGAAGAAAACCTGGGCCGCGCCCTCAAAGGGCGGCGCCAGGAGGTGCTGATCACCACCAAGGTGGAGGTCATGCCGGCTGACCAACATCGCTTGGCGAAAAAAGTCCACGAGTCGCTCAACGACTCCTTGCGCCGCTTGGGCACCGACCATGTGGACATTTTGATGATCCACAACCCACCCTCGCGACACAACGATTGGCAACGCACCACCTGGGCCCCGCTGGTGGTGGATGATTATTTGCGCCCAGACGGCGCTTTGGCGGGTTTGAGCGAGGTCATTGCGGCAGGCAAGGTGCGCATTGGTGGCATTGCCTGCGAAGAGGCCCACCCTGAAGCGCTGGCCCCCCTGGTGTCACATCCGGCGGTGTCCATCCTCAACATCTGGCTCAACATGCTCAATCCATCGTCTTTGCTGGACCCCAGCCCGACGCAGGTCAATGGGCCGGCGGACTACCGGGGCATGGCCCGCATGGCGGCCGACAACGGTGTGGCCATTGCCGGTTTTCGCGCCCTGGGTGGCGGTGCCTTGATGTCGGCGGCGGCCAACACCCTGACCCGACACCCGATCGCGGGTGGCGGTTTTACCCGCAATGCCGCGCAATACAAACGCGAAGTGGAATTGGCCGCCCGCTTGGTGACGCGCTTGGGCATCCAAGGAACCAATGCCATGGCCGCCTTGGCTTATCGCTTCAACATCACTGACCCGCGCATCACCACCACGGTGGCTGGTTTTTCTGAGCTGTCGCATTTGCACGGTGCCATTGATGGCCTGCGCAAAGGCGCTTTGTCAGCCGATGAAATGCAAGCCATCATGGGCGCTTGGCATGAATTGTTTGCCTTGGAACCGGCCTGATTTGACTTACCCAACCACACACCACCATGTCACTGCACACCACCATCAGCGGTTTTCACCCGGTTCAGTCCTTTGCCCAGATCTCCACCTCTGTGATCAGCGACGCGCTGGATGCACTGGGCGTGCACGGCCAATGCACCGGGCTTCACACCCAAACAGCAAGCGCCTTCAAACCCTTTTGTGGGCGCGCTTTTACCGTCCAATTCATGCCCTGCGGTACGCCCGATGAACGCACGCCCTCGGGCAGCATTGGCGACTACATCGACGATGTGCCTGAGGGCTATGTCATCGCCATCGACAACCGCGAGCGTCTTGATTGTTGTGTGTGGGATGGGCCTGTGAACCAGCGTGCGCTGGCCCGGGGCGTGGCGGGTGTGGTGATCGATGGCGCTTGTCGCCTGGACAGCCTGGCCAACCCTGCCCTCCCCGTCTTGGCCAGGGGGCGCCAAGCCAGACATGGCAACAAACGGGTGCGGGTCGAGGCTTTCAACCTGGCGATCGTGATGGGTGGCGTTCGGGTGGAATGCGATGACTTGATCATCGCGGATCACAATGGGGTGGTGGTCATCCCGCGCGACTACATTCAATCGGTTTGGAAACACATCCAAGCCTCAGCTTGAACACGCGCCCCAGCGTTTGCCCCGAGGATTGTCATCCGTCCTCTTTTTGGGCCTGTCTGATTCATGAGCTTTTGGGCTGACATCATCGCTTTGCTGGCTGCCACCTGTTGGGCTGGGGCCAACACCTGCATTGCGCGCGGCTCTTCTCACCAAGGGGGTGAGAACGGGGCTTTTTTATCCATTTTGCTCACCGCCTTCATCGCCGGTGTGGTCTGGGTCATTGGTGGTGGCACCGATGGGCAGGCCTTGAACACCGAGGGGCTGGCTTGGTTTGCGGCGGCCGGTGCATTGACCATTTTTGTGGGCCGGGTGTTTTTCCATTCCAGTGTGCAATACATGGGCGCGGTGCGCAGCTCATCCGTCAAACGCTTGGTGCCCTTGTTTTCGGTGTTGCTGGGCGTGGTTTGTCTGGGTGAAAGCTTGAGCCTGTCAGCAGTCTTGGGCATGGGATTGATCTTTGCAGGCTTCGGGGTGTTGGTGTGGGAGTCCAAGCAAAAAATCGCACCACTCGATCCCACTGGCGCAGTGCCTCAGGGGCCGACCCGCCAGACCTTGCGCATGGGCATGGTGTATGGCGTGGTCTCGGCGGGGGCTTATGCCGCGGGCAATATGTCGCGCAAATTTGGCCTGCTGCACATCAGCGAACCGGCATTCGGTGCGATGTTTGGGGCCTTAGTCGGTGCGATTCTTTTTTTGGCCTCTGCGCTGTTTTTGCAAAGTTACCGCGAGGCGGTGAAAAACACCTTGCAAAAGCCCAACCCCTGGCTGCTCAGTGCGGGCATCTTGGCCTCGGTGGGGCAGTTGCTTTATTTTGTGGCGATTGACTGGAGTTCTTTGTCGCGGGCCACCCTGATTGTGTCGATGGATGTGTTTTTGACCATCCTGGTAGCGCTGGTGTTTTTTCAGAAACGCGAAGCCGTCAATCGATACGCTGTGGCCGCGGCCGCCTTGGGGGTGTTGGGCACTGGCGTCATCATTGGGGGCTCAGCCTGATCGGTCCATTTTTGGGCTTGGGTTTGGATGGGTTTTAAAGGGCGATTCACATGCCCGCTTTTTCAGTGCTGCGCGGCAACACAATGCCGTCATACGGTTTGGCATCGATGCCCATCGCCTGTGAGAAAGCCAGCCGCACATCCTCGGGTTGACCGGCCTGGAACGGGTAAGTGGCGTAAAGAATTTTCAAACGCGGATTGGCCATGATTTGCTCTACCGTGTGGGCTTGAAGCAGCTCCTCTCGGTCCATCATGGGCAAGACCACGCGCTGATTTTGGGCCGGGTCACGCAGGATGCCCTTGGCTTCCTCGCCCTTGGCAATGCGCGCCATTTCATCAAAAAAGCGCCGCCGAATGGCCACCACCCCACCGTCACTGGCACCCAACATTTCTTGGCTGCGGTCGGCCATCACACCTTGGCCCACCCAGGCCACAAAGTCTTGATTCATCACATGGGTATCGATCCAGCGCCCCTGTGCATCTTTGAGCGGTCCGTGCCAAGTGGGGATGTGGTCTTGCACATAGGGCTCGCGCCCGGCTGGCACACGGGTGTATTTCCAGGTGATGCTCAGGGTGTTGTGGTCGTCGATGGGCACACGCCATTCGAAATGCTCGCCCAAGAAAAACCCATTCGGCCACAGGCACACACGGCCCACCGTCCAAGCTTGGTTGTGTTCGTCGCTGTCTTGTTTGGTGCGGCGATAGGTGAAACCAAATTCAAACTCATCGAAGGCCAATTTCAAATGGGTCGGGCCCAGTTTGGTGCTGCCGGTGCGCAGGCGGTTGCCCCAGTTCTCGTGCATCCATTCGAAGTGCACGGGGTCAATCGAATTTTCTTGGCACTGAAACCAATTGCAGGGCACTTCAGAGATGACCACCTGGCTAAAGCCATTGGGCCATGAAAAGGCCTCCCAGTCGGGCAGCAAAGGCACAGGCTGCGGCCCCATATACGTCCACAACATGCCGCCCTTGGTTTGCACCGGGTAGGACTTGATGCGGATGCGATCTTTGGCCTTGCGCTCGGGGTAAACCGTGTCTTCATAGGGTTGCGCAATGCAGCGCCCTGTTTCATCAAAATTCCACCCGTGG
>CAXNFO010000145.1:0-5710 GCA_964201395.1 Limnohabitans sp. | reverse complement strand
GAACCAGACCAATTTCGGGAAATATTTTTTTCTCAAAAAGGTCTCTTAAAAATGCCGGTTGCTGGGCATTTCTGACCTGATAGAGGTTGTCTTGCTCCGCCAATGCATAGGACGGGTAGGTGTTGGCAAGCAATACAGCCGACTCACTGCTGTCACCCGTTAGATAAAAACCCCTGAGTACAAATGGATCGTGGTATGCGCTCGGGCGCATCAACTCATCCATGAAGGCATGCAGCCCCTGCCGTAATTTATTGACTTCCGATGGCAGCAAAAAATACTCGGCGCAGTCCCTGTCTGGCAGCTCCAAAGCACTGAGTTCCGTGCAGGCTTCAGAAAGCGTCATGGTGATCTCATCCATGCCCTGATCTATCCATTTGTCCTGATATGGGGCAGAAAGATCAAACGAGGACGACCACCCCAAGATGCTGCGTCGCATGGGCGAAGGCAATGCAGAAGAGAACCGCGAAAACCCAGGAATCTTTTCGCACCCACTGACAACGATGTAGACCGGAAACTGCAGTGCAAATCGGTGTTGCGCCAACCACAATCGCCGGCTCAATCCTTTGGCCATGGCCAAGAGGGAAGCCATGCTCTCAGGGCCAGAGTCGAGGAGCGACGCCGCAGGCAGGGTGAAAACAATGGAGTCGAACGGTCTGTCCGGCCTGTAGGACCGACATAAACTCAGAAACTCATCCCACACGCCCTGGGCGCTCTTGTTATCGGGGTCTCCCAACTGACTGGCTTGCAACTGAACAGCCACACCCTTGTCATAAAAACCCCAGCCCACACCATCAACCGAAGCTGCAATGGCAGAGTCACTGCTCAGGGCACTCTGCAGACCGCTGGCTGACACAGGTAAATCCTCAGTGCCGACACCGTTGATCACCAAGGTCCAAGACAAGTTGTATCGCTCAGACCTTTCAGCCAAATTGTTTTCAATCAACTCAACGGCGCGGCGAAACGACTGCTTGAGCGAACTGATTTGAATGGTTGGGGTCGCAGATGCGGGCAAGGCACCAGCAGTGGCTTGGTTGCCGTGCTTGATGGCCACTTTGAGCAAAAACACGATCGCCAACAGGATGACCAAGGCCAAGGCCGAAAGTGTCAAAACGACCATGTTTTCGGACAGAAAATTCAGCATGCTGGCACTCTGTGCTGCGAAGACATCAGGGTTTTCGATGAGCTCCCCACTGTGACGTCCAAGGATTTTCTAACGGGCCATGATTGCCACAGCCAAACGAGTTCTGACAACACCAGCATGGCGGCAAAAATCAAACCCAATTTAATCCACCACCGGCTGATCTTTGGAAGTCGACGGGATGCAAAATGTGACAAGGTGCTCTCATATGGAACCTCTGACAAACGCCTTTCAGCGCCCGACAATTCAGCGGATCTCTGGTATATGAATTGAAACAAGTCGTTCCGATAGTTGGCAATTTTGCTCAAATCCGCATCGCCACGAAACTGGCCTTTGAAGCCCAAAGAGATCACATACAAATACAGCTTTGCCAGGGGGCGTTGCGAGGGCTCTCTGGCCGAAAGCAATTGTTCGATCTGAAAGAAAACCTGCTCACCGGCATGACTGGATTTAAAAAGTTTTGCCTCCAACAATTCGTGACGCCAGTGTTCGCGCCCTGCCCAGTCAGAATTCAACAAAATTTCATCCGCCAAAACGGCCTTGAGGTAGCGTGCTTGAGACTCATGCTCCATCGCTGCGGAACCACCAGATCGCCGCGCTTCCAGGGTTTGCAATTCAATAAGTTGCAACAAGTCCTTGCTCAAGGTCTGTGCCGCCTCAGGCGCTTCGCCCTCACCCACGCGCTTGATGAGTTGAGAGGCACGGTGCAAAACTTGGAAAAAATCGCGAAATTGGGCCGACGACAGATCTTCACCACCAGCGATCTGCGCGGCATGGGATGTTTGCTGCAATGTGACGGAAGAGGTGAGCATGTGGACGCCTGTTCGGCTGCAAAAATTTATTTAACGGCCTTCTCGAACAACACAATTTCTCGCGGCCTGGGGATCAAATTGGCTTCGTTCACATTGCTGATCAACAAGGGTTGATCCGTCACAATAAAGCTCTCTCTGAGCTCCACAGAAAAAATGGTGTAACCAGAGCTGGCACGCAAACCCAATTCTTCGACTTGATCTACTTTTTTGCGGGATACCCCCAACACGCGGCGGTCACTCAACAATGTCCACACCGTTTGAGATCCGATCACCGCGCCACTCATCCAATGGGTCAATTCCGCATCAGATTGGCCACGCAATCCAACGTGAAAATGAGTGGCCTTGGGCAATCGATCGCCTGGCAAGGAAAAGACATTGCCATCGAAGCCAAATACAACAGGGCGCCAGTCTTGACTGACTTCCGCCATCAAATCTTCAATTTCTGCCAGCACGGGCTCAAAAGAAACCAAAGGGTCATCGTGATGCCAGCGCGGCACCTGTATCGGAACGGCACCTGGTCGCAGGGTGCTCAACACACCCAACTGCTGGCAAAGAGATGTGTAGAGGAGAAACGGAGGCACCTCTGGCGCGGTCAAGACAGCTTGCAGTCCAGCCAAGGCTTGAACCAAAGCTGAGAGCTTGTGGCGCTGTTCCAGTGCATCCAACCTCTCCTCCAAGCGAGATGACGGCGAACTGGTCAGCTTGGCTAAGAACAATGCTTTGATTCGCAACTGCGTGATGATGTGGGTGACGCTTTGCCAAATGGGGTGCTCCGCAGACAAGCTCAACAGGGGCGGCAGTGTGGGAGCCAGGTTGAAGACTTCATTGTCTTTGCGAACGCACAGCAAGCGCATGGAACGGTAAATGGAGGACGGACGATCGCCCGCCATCAGCATTCCTTTGATGGTCATGCGCGGCAAATCGATGGGAAGGGCCTCAGAAATTTCATCGTTCACCGCTGGCGCGTCAATACCTTGGAAACGACTGATCTGACCCGGTGAATTCAAAGCGCGGTGAACACCCAAGGCCAAATAAACATTCAATTCGCCCGCGCTGAGGATGGACTCCCATTGCGAAAGATCAATTTCCAATGCAGGTCCAGCGTCGTTTTCTGCGTTGTAAACGAATGGCGTTCCGTCTGAAAAAACAGCGATGAGGGAATTCACGCGCAGCACACCATTCGCCAATAAGCTGTCATCGATATCAAAATGCTTGACGCCCCAAGCCAATGCATTGGCATTCAGCGACTGCCATGCCACCAGGTTATCGGTGCGTGCCGATTCTTGTTGGAAATGCTGCGGCGACAGCAGCATGCCTTCATGCCATTGAATGTGGGGAAGTGGCGCAGGTACTGTCATGGTTCAGGGTGCCGTGTTTAAAGCTTTTTAACGACCGAGGCCACTTTGAAAGTTTGATTTTCCAAAGTGATGACATGGCCAGATTCGTCAAGAGGTAACCAACTTTTATGTTCACCAGGGGTAGAGTAATTGGCAAAAACAAAAACACCTGTCGACATCAATTTCGCATAGTCATTTTTATTCAGCATGATTGTTTGTCCTGGAACCAACTCCAGGGAAATCACTTTCAAGCTTTCCGAAAAAGTACGCATCGTGCCATCTCGGGTTGAAAACCATTTCCCTGCGCTCATGTTTTGAACGATGGTTTGGACCTCCAGCGTGCCGGCAAAAACGATGTCAATTGCAACGGCACTGTTGGCATTGACATCGTTGGCGGCGCTCAGCACCAAGCCAGGCCATTTGGGTGAAAAAGACTTGGGACCAGCCAGACTTGGATCGACCTTGGATGAAGACAGCACCGAACAACCCATCATCGCAAGCCATGCACCACACAGCAGGCAAGATTTGAAGCAGCGATAAAGCCCCAAAAAAGAGAATGGAAATTTGTACAACATGCCTCTCTAGTCTATCCTAATCAGCGATAAAAACCAATAAATATCGTGCACTTAAATTACTCACTTAAGGTTGAATATCAGGCTCAAAAAATGCGGTGTGCGGTGGATTCAGAAAAATGCAATCCCATGCTGCCACCTCGCACCCAAGCCAAGACCCATGGAGAACACTGTGACCAACAAAGCCAGCACCATGGCAGCCAACATGATGAAGGTGCTTGTGCGAACGGTAAAGAACACGGGCGAACTTTTAGGCAGCGAATCCACTGGGGCGTCTTCTGCGCCTATTTCCGGTGTGAGGCCTTTGGACACGATTGAAATCACGGCACATGAGAGCAACACAGAAAGCACGCTTTTAAAGCCTGAAACCACCACATCAATGATCACAAAAGCAGGCAAAACGGCTTCAAAAGGCAACTGAAAGAATTGGTTCATATACCCCGCCATGATGAGGGTGCCACTGCCCACCATGGCACGAGAAGCCAAGGCGCAGAAAATCGACAACACAAGTATTTGCAAATGATCCCAAACAGCCAATGGGACTTGGTAAAAATTGGCAACAAACATGGCCAGCAAAGTAAGAAAAATGACCTCGCCCGCATGAAAGAAGAAAGGAAACAGGGGGGCCATGAACTTCACCATGGCCCTGCGAAATCCAAAGATGTCACACAAGCAATGAATCACACTGGGCACACTGGCAGCGGCATTTCTGGCCAGAAAACTGATCAACAAGGACTCCTTCAATGCGCCCAAGGTTTTGGAAAAAGAAGTCCCTGCCGACCATGAAATGAGCCAAAGAAAAAAACCACCAGACAGCAACACCGACATCACGAAGGGCAGCATGAATTCTGGAATCAACCCCAGCCCACCTGGCCCAACACCGGCCACCAAATTGACAGCGTAGGAAAAAGCCACCAATGGAAGCCATTTATTGATGGTCGTGATCAAAGTTTCAAGGGCCAAATAAATCAGCTCTAGCCTGTCAAACAGTGGTTTGCAGACCTTGGTGGGCAATAGCGCAAATCCCCATCCAAAAATCAAGGCACCCACCATGGCAAAACCCATGGACTCGTTGGCAAATGCATGAAACAGATTATTGGGAATCAATGCATAGCCGAGGTCGTTGCGGGTATCGGTCGATGCTTCAAACAAAGGCAATGCGAGGTGGGCTTCTTGGTTCACATATAAGCGCCCCAGGTTCCAATGGTTCGATTCAGTCAAGCCTGCACCTGGCGAGAACATGGCACCCACCATCACCGCCACCAAACCACAGGTCACAAGCCCAGCAAAGCCCAAAGAAACGGCGATGAAAAATCGCATGGGTGAATCAGGCAGCTTGGAAAAATTGGCCAGCCCAAAGACAATGGCCAACAAAATCAAGGGCAACACAAACAAATTGAGCAAGTCAACGTATATTTTCAGCAGGGGGTTAAACCACGTGGCAGCAGACGGCATGACCCAGGCCAAACCTGCACCCAACACTGGAAGACCTATGAAAAGCCATGGATTCTGAATCCAAGTGGATCGATGGTTCATGGACATCATCGTCACAATCGAACCGGTTTGTTCGAAATGATTGCCACATAAGCACATTGCGACATTGTCATGGTCAAACCGCTGAGAAATGCGCAAATGGGCTCAATGGCCAATAACAACAAGATGATGGCCTCGGTGGGTAACCCCAATGGATTGCAAATCACAGCCAAAAGCGCCAACTTGTTGGCACCTTGCAAACCCACAGAGGCAAAACCTTGCGCGACAGACAAACCGAGGATGAGAAGCCATTCAGTGTGGGTAATGGGATGCCCGTATATTTGCGCCACAAAAACAGTGGCAACGGCGAAATACATG
>CAXNFO010000144.1:0-5748 GCA_964201395.1 Limnohabitans sp. | reverse complement strand
CAAAACCTGGAACGGCATGACAGCGGCCCAAAAGCAAGCGGTCAAGGCCGCTGCCCAAGCCGCCACCAGTTTCAACAACGACAACCGCATCAAAGAAGAAGCGCAAATCATCGACTTCTTCAAGCAGCAAGGCCTGCAAGTGAGCACGCCCGATCTGGAGGCCTTTCGCAAGTCGGTGCAAGACGCCTATGCCAAGAGCGACTACGCCAAGGTGTGGACCAAGGGCATGCTGGAACGCATCAACAACACCCGTTGACGCATGAAAGCACTGGCACGCGCCGCCCAGCACCTGGGGGGCGCTGTTTTTTTGGCCTTGTTTGGCGTGTTCATCGTCCAAATCACGGCGCGATTTTTGTTTTCCAAACCCTTGCCGTGGACGGATGAATTGGCGGTGGTGCTTTACCTGTGGGCCATTTTGTGGGCCTGCGCCTTCATGGTGCCCGAGCGCGAACATGTGGTGTTTGACCTGGTGTGGAACCACGCCGGCCGACGCACGCGCCAAGCCATGCGGTTGCTGGGCCACAGCATGATCGGTGGCTTGGCTTTACTGGCCTTGCCCGCCAGCTGGGACTATGTGCACTTCATGCGCCGCGAGGGCACGCCGGTGCTGGGCTGGTCATTTCAATGGGTGTTTTTTCCGTTTGTGTTGTTGTTGCTGGCCTTGGCGCTGCGCAGCCTGTGGGCCATTGCCCAGGCTTTGCGTGGCCAGGGTTTGGATGAGGGCGCGCCCACGCCATGAGCACCGCCCTGATGGCCATGGCGGGCGTGGTGATCGTGGGCATGCTGCTGCGCATGCCGATTGGGTTTTCCATGCTGATGTCGGGCGTGGCCTATTTGTGGGTCAAAGGGCAAGACCTGGGGTTGGTGGCCGAACAGGTGAGCAATGGGCTCTACAACAGTTATGTGTTGCTGGCCGTGCCAATGTTTGTGTTTGCCGCGAACTTGATGAACGCGGGCACCGTGAGTGAGCGCATCTTTGATTTTTGCCGGGTGCTGGTGGGGCGCATGCGCGGGGGGTTGGCGCAAGTGGACATTTTGGTCAGCGTGGTGTTTTCCGGCATGAGTGGCAGTGCCATTGCCGATGCCGCAGGCCCAGGCTTGGTGACCATTCGCCAAATGCTGGCCAAGCCTGGTTACCCGCGTGGCTTTGCCGGTGCCGTGGTGGTGGCCAGCGCCACCTTGGGGCCCATCATTCCGCCGTCGATCCCCATGGTGATTTATGCCTTGGTGTCGGGCGCTTCGGTGGGGGCCTTGTTTTTGGGTGGCCTGTTGCCGGGTTTGTGCATGACGCTGTTGATGATGGCGGTGGTGCACTTCATCGCCACCCGGCGCAACATGCCGCGCGAAGCCCCCGTACCTAGAGACCAGTGGCCAAAGATCATCGCGCGCGGCGCCCTGCCTTTGTCCATGCCCATTGTGTTGCTCGGTGGCATTTACTCGGGTGCATTCACACCCACAGAAGCGGCGGCGGTGGCGGCCTTGCACGCGTTGGTGCTGTCGGCCTGGGTGTTCAAGGCGTTGAGCTGGAGAAGCTTTTGGGGCGTGGTGCTGGAGTCCGCCCGCGCCAGCGCAGTGATCACCATCATCTTGGCCGGTTCTTTCATGCTCAACTACGCCTTCACTGCCGAAGGCGTGCCCCAGGCCATGGCGCAATGGGTCGATGGTTTGCATTTGAGCCGCTTGCAGTTTTTGTTGATGGTCAATGTCTTGTTTTTGGTTCTGGGCTGCTTTTTGGATGTGTCGGTGCTGCTGCTGGTGTTTGTGCCGATGCTGCTGCCAGCGGCCAAATTGTTGGGCGTGGATTTGGTGCACTTTGGGGTGCTGGTGGTGCTCAACATGATGATTGGCCTGATCCACCCACCCTTTGGCATGCTCTTGTTTGTGACCAAGGCCTTGACCGGCATCCCGATTGGCGAGATGGTGCGCGAGGGTTGGCTGTTTTTGGTGATGTTGCTGGGCTTGTTGCTGTGCATCACCTTGTTCCCGCAAATGGTTTTGTGGTTGCCCCATGCCATGGGCTACACCACAGCTTGAACACACTGCCCTATCTGTGCCTGATTTTTGGAGCAACTGATGAAGCCCTTGACTTGCTTTGACCTCAACATCCAAGACCACATTGCGCATTTGGTGCTGAACCGACCGCAAGTGCTGAACACCCTTGACTTGGTGTTTTGGCGCGAACTGGACGATGTTTTACAAATGCTGCACCAAGGCAATCAGGCCCGTGTGTTGGTGATCAGCAGCACCGGCAAACACTTCAGCGCAGGCATGTCGCTGGATGTGTTTGGCAGCTCGGTCACCATGGATGACCAAAGCCCGGAAGGCCGCGCCGCGATTGCCGATTTATTGGCCGGCCTGCAAGCCACCTTCACACGCTTGGAAAATCTGCGCATCCCCGTGATCGTCGCCTTACATGGCGGCTGCATTGGGGGTGCGGTCGATATGGTCACAGCCGCCTGTTTGCGCTACGCCAGTGCCGACACGTTTTTTTGCATCCAAGAAATCAACATTGGCATGGTGGCCGATGTGGGCACTTTGCAGCGTTTGCCCAAACTGATGCCCATGGCGGTGGTCAAAGAGTTGGCCTACACCGGCCGGCGCATGAACGCCGACAAGGCCTTGCAGCATGGCTTGGTGAATGAAATTTGCGCCGATCAAGCCAGCACGCTGGCAGCGGCCATGCTGGCCGCCCAAGAGATTGCCAGCAAACCACCGATTGCCATTTGGGGAACCAAGCAAGCCCTGCACTATGCCCGCGACCACAGCACCACCGATGCGCTGCAACAAATGGGCTGGCTGCAAAGTGGCATTTGGAGCAATGCCCATGTGCAAGAGGCGATTGCCGCTTTTCAGAGCAAGCGCTCGGGCAATTTCCCCGCGTTGGCCGCACTAAATACCTTAAAAGACTGAGCCGCGTCACTGACGCGCGGTGCGAACAGATGGCGGTAACTGACCCGGGTGGCTGCTGCGCCATGGGTTGATGTCCACCCCGCCACGGCGGGTGTAGCGGGCATACACGCTCAACCGAGAAGGTTTGCAGTGGGTCCAAATGTCCATGAAGATGCGCTCCAGGCAATGCTCATGAAATTCATTGTGGTTGCGAAAGCTCACCAGGTATTGCAACAAACCACCTTGCTCTATTTGCGGCCCGCTGTAGCTGATGCGCACACTGCCCCAATCGGGCTGACCGGTCACCAGGCAATTGCTTTTGAGCAAGTTGCTGGTCAAGGTTTCGGTGACGGGGTTTTCATGGTCGGCACAACGAAGCAACTCTGGGGCGGGCTGGTAGCGGTCGCAATCGATGTCCAAGCGGTCCAGGCTCAGGCCGTCCAATTCTTGAATGGGCTCTTTGTCAAACTGTTCCGGCAGAACCAAAACCACGCCCACGCTGGCACGAACGGCGCCGCCATTCCAAACCGAGGCAGACAAGTCGCGCTCCAAGCACTCGCGCACGGCTGCCACATCGGCAAAGCGGGTGTTGTTGAAGCTGTTGAGGTAGAGCTTGAGCGATTTGCTCTCCACCAAATGGGTGCTCTCACACGGCACCACCAGGCGCGCCATGGCGACTTGGGGCTTGCCGCGCAAATTGAGCCAACTCAGTTCATAAGCGGTCCATAAATCAGCGCCCACAAACACGGGCCTGTCGCCCACCCCAATGGTTTGGCGTTGGGTGGAACGGGGCAAGGGGTAGAGCAAGCTGGGGGTGTACTGGTCCACATAAGTGGACGCTTTGCCCAGCTGCGAATGTTCAGGGATGTTCATGCAAAAAAGGAATCAGCGCGTCGGTGATGGATTGGACCACGGGCGGCGGCAGGTCGTGGCCCATGCCGTCCACACCGATCATGCGCGCACCCGGGATGCGCCGCGCCGTGTCTTCACCGCACGCGTAGGGCACCAAGGGGTCGGCCTTGCCGTGGATCACCAGCGTGGGCGCGGTGATGCGGTGCAATTGGTTTGCCCGCTCGGTATCGGTCATCACCGCATGCATTTGGCGAGCGATGCCATCGGGGCGGTAACTGCGCTCCACACTGGCCGTGATCAGCGTTTTGAGCAGGCCAGCGTCGGGAGGGTAAGCGGGGCTGGACACGGCGCTCAAAAATTTCAGGGTGTGGTCCACGGCGCCCTCCAAACCTGGCCGGGCAGGCTTGCCCAGCAACAGTTGCATCACTTTGGCATCGGGCATGGGCAAATCGGGAGCGCCGCTGCTGCTCATGATGCTGCACAAGCTGGCCACCCGTTCGGGCGCTTGCAAAGCCAAACGCTGGGCAATCATGCCGCCCATGCTCATGCCCACCACATGGGCGCGCTGCAAGTGCAAGGCGTCGAGCACGCCCAAGGCATCCAAGGCCATGTCTTGCAAGCTGTAGGCAGGCTCTGAGGGAAAGCCGAAATGGGTGCGAAACCCCTGCCACAACAAATTGGGCACGCCGGCATGGGCAAAACGGGTTGACAAACCGGCGTCGCGGTTGTCAAAGCGAATGACCCGAAAACCCGCATGGCGCAAAGCCCGCACCAAGCCCGGCGGCCATGAAATCAATTGCATGCCCATGCCCATGATGAGCAACACCACCGGACGATCTGTTTCACCGCTGTCTTCGAGCTCGATTTCGATGCGGTTGGCAGCAATGCGCATGATCCAGCGGCCCCGGCTCAAACCGATGTGTTGCGGCGAAACACCAAGGTATCTTCGTTGGACGCGTCAGGTGCAAACCCATAGCCTTCCAAGTTAAAGCCTTGCAAAGCCTGGGGCGTTTTGACTTGGTGCTGAATGGCGTAACGCGCCATCAAACCCCGCGCACGTTTGGCAAAAAAGCTGATGATTTTGTATTGGCCGTTTTTGTAGTCTTGGAACACGCAATCCATCACCCGCGCTTGCAAGACCTTGCGGTCCACCGCTTTGAAATACTCTTGCGAAGCCAAGTTGACGATGACAGGGGCTTTGCTGCGGCTCAGTTGTTGGTTCAAATGCTCCGCAATTTGTGCGCCCCAAAACTGGTACAGATTGTTGGCCTTGCCGTGTTTGAGCGCTGTGCCCATCTCTAGGCGATAAGGCTGCATCAAGTCCAGCGGCCGCAGCACGCCATACAAGCCACTCAAGATCGCCACATGGTCTTGCGCCCATTGCAAGTCTTTGGGCTTCAAGCTTTTGGCATCCAGGCCTTCATACACATCGCCATTGAAGGCCAACACCGCAGGGCGAGCGTTGGCTTCGGTGAATTGTGGCGACCAGGCTTTGTAGCGGTCGACATTGAGTTGGGCCAAGGCCTCGCTCAAGTCCATCAGCTCAGCGATTTGCTTAGGGCTCTTCTTTTTGAGCGTTGAAATCAGCTCAGTGGACTGCGGCACAAACTGCGGTTCGCTGGCCTTGACAGGCGGCAAGGCGGACTTGTAATCGAGGGATTTGGCGGGGGAGAGCAGGAATAACATCCTGTGATTATTTCAAATCCCCAGCCAAGGATGCCAAAGCGTCTTCCGCGATCTGCGTATGCGCCGGATAGTTGGTGTGGTCACATCCCAATTTCACCGCCGCACCGGCTTTGATGGCCGCTTTGGCGGCGGGGTCGAACTCAAAACGCACAAAGTGCACCGCTGAGGTTTTTTCGTCGTTTTCGCGGTCCAGGTCTTCATCGGCAATGGCATACACACGGGCATGGCCTTCCACCTCGATGAACATGCGGTCTTCGACCCCAATCAGTCGCGCCAATTCGCGTTTGCGCTCGTTGACATCGGGGTATTCGATGAGCATGG
>CAXNFO010000143.1:0-5769 GCA_964201395.1 Limnohabitans sp. | reverse complement strand
TGGCATGGTCACAGGAAATTCAGCCTGTGCATTTCGCGCAACCGCTGCACTACACGAACATGGCAGGGGTGAAGCAATGCAAAGCGTTTGCCCCGCTGGTGACCCACTTTTTCAACCACCAAACCCACCACCGAGGTCAAGCCAGCACCTTGCTCCACCAAATGGGCGTGGATGTGGGGGTGACAGATTTGCTGGCCCTCATTCCCGACGCTGTGGACTGAACGAATCTGGGTTTTGCACAAGCTGTCGCTCGCGCCAAGGCGCATCCATCGCCAGGCCAAGCCAAGCCGCCCGCATTAGACGGGCGGCACCCACACCGGCAACACCGCCACACCCAAGCGAGCCAGGCGGTTTTTCATGCGCAAGACTTCCTTGTCTTTGCTGATGAGCGTGGCTTGTTGGGCCACGGCCAGGTCGATGAATTTTTGGTCGTCGGCGTCGTTGCACACATAAGGCGCGCGCTCGGCGCTGGGCACGCTGTGGGCGTGTTGGTCAAACTGCGCGAGCACATCCGGGGCGCTGACACCACGCAGCGCCTGGCGGGCCACCAAATGCGGGTAGGCCAGCACCCGCAGCAACTCTTCGCGCATCTCGGCGCTGGCCCACCAGTGCACGTCGCCGCTTTGCAAGGCTTGATTCAAGGGGCGAGAGCGCGGGTCGTCAAACACCCACATGTCGAGCACGATGTTGGTGTCGATGACCACGCCCCGCATGGGTGGGCTCAGGCGGCAGGGGTGTCGGTTTTGGCCGGACGGCGCAGTGAGCCAGCCGACATGTCAAAGCGAAACAGCCGGCACTCGATCGGGCCGTTCCACATGGGCACGCGGCGCGATTCTTTCAAGCGCATGCGCCCCGGCAATTTGAGGTCGGGGGTGAGCACCCAGGCGCTCCAACCGGTGTAGTTTTTCTTCCAGTGGCTGGCCAGTTGGACAAAGAAGTCGCCCCCGTCCGTGACTTGCGCTTGCTCGCGCGCACCCGCATCGCTGCGCGACTGACCGTTTTGTGTGGGCCCGTCGTTGTCGGTGTCCCAGTCGGGCGCGGTGGCTTGGGCCACCGCCGTGTGGCCCCGGCGCGTGGCCGCGCCGGCCACACCGGCCACCTCGATGCGCTCGCCATACGGTGGGTTGAGCAGCATCACCCCTGGGCTGTCACAGGGTGGCATGCGCTGCAAGGCATCACCCCCCCGCAGCACCAGGGCGTGGGCCACACCTGCGCGGTCGGCGTTGCGCTGGGCAAAGTCGACCATGCGAAAGGCCACATCGCTGCCAAACACCGTGGCACGCGGTGCCACTTGGGCGGCGCGGGCTTGGTCGCGCAAACCATCCCACACATGGGCTTGATAGGGCAGCAATTTTTCAAACGCAAAGCGGCGCATCAAGCCCGGCGCCATGTTGCAAGCGATGGCGGCCGCCTCAATGGCAATGGTGCCGCTGCCACAGCATGGGTCGTACAGGGGCAAGCCCAACTCGACGCCGCAAACTGCAGGCGTGGCAGGGGGCGCTTCACCCGGGGCGCTGATGAGTGGCATGCTCCATCCACTGGCGGCCAGCATGGCCGCGGCCAAGGTTTCTTTCAAAGGGGCATCACCTTTGTCCACGCGCCAACCGCGTTTGAACAGGGGTTCGCCCGATGTGTCGATGTACAGCGTCATGTGGTCGCTGGTGAGGTGGGCGTACAAGCGCACATCGGGCCACTGGGTGTTGACGCTGGGGCGCTCACCGCCTTTGGAACGAAAGCGATCGGCCACCGCGTCTTTGACGCGCAAGGTGGCAAAGTTCAGGCTTTTGAGCGGGCTGTGTTGGGCCGTGACCTCGACTTTGAAGCTGTGTTGCGGCGTGAACCAAGCCTCCCACGCCACCGCATGGGCACCAGCGTACACATCGTCTTCATGCCGATATGGGGAGTGCGACAACTGCACCAACACCCGCATGGCCAAGCGGCTGTGCAGATTGAGTTGCATGGCCATGCGCCATGAGCCGTGCAAGCGCACACCGCCACGGGCCACACCCACGTGCAAGCCGGGGTCGGCCACCACGCTGCGCACTTCTTGGGCCAGGCAATGCTCCACCCCAGCCGCGCAGGGCAAAAACAAGTCCAGTTGGTTCATGGCAAAACCTCAGAGCGTCTTGCGCAAATTGGTGGGCGCAATGCGCAGGGATTCGCGGTACTTGGCCACGGTGCGGCGGGCGCAGTCGATGCCTTGCTCCTTGAGCATGTCTGACAGCTGGTTGTCGCTGAGCGGTTTTTTCGGGTTTTCGTTGGCCACAAACTGCTTGATCAAGGCCCGCACGGCGGTGCTCGACGCGTTGTTGCCACTCTCGGTGCCCAGACCCGAACCAAAGAAATACTTGAGCTCAAAGGTGCCATAGGGCGTGTGCATGTACTTGGCCGTGGTGACCCGGCTGATGGTGGACTCGTGCAAACCCAGCTCATCGGCGATCTCGCGCAGCACCATTGGCCGCATGGCCAATTCACCGTGTTGCAAAAAGCTTTTTTGGCGCTCGGCAATGGCCGTGCCCACGCGCAAGATGGTGTCAAAGCGTTGCTGGATGTTTTTGATGAACCAGCGCGCCTCTTGCAAACGCTGCTGCAAACCTTGGTGGCCCTCGCCTTTGCCGGCCGATTTGAGCGCGTTGGCATAAATGTCATGTACCCGCAGGCGCGGCATCACATCGGGGTTGAGTGCCACGCGAAACTTGGGGTTGCCCTGGCGGTCGGTGCCCGTGCGGGTGACCAACACATCGGGCACCACCGCATTGCGCTCCACATCGATGAAGCGCCGACCCGGTTTGGGCTCGAGGCGCGCGATCAAGGCAATCGACAATTTGATGGTGGCCTCGCTGTCGTTGACCGCCAGCACCAAGCGCTTGACGTCGCGGCGCGCCAAGAGCTCCAGGGGTTGGGCACAAATGCGCAAAGCACAGTCGCGCACCCCCATGGCCTCCTCCGAGCTGGGCGTCAAGGCCTTGAGTTGCAGGGTCAAGCACTCGCCCAAATGGCGTGCACCCACACCCACCGGCTCTAAGCTGTGCAACAAATGCAAGGCCATTTGGAAGCGCTCTTGCAACTCTTCGATCTGCTCTTCATCGTCACCTGCCAGGCCCTGGGCCAAGCTGAGCAAGCTGTCTTCCAAATAACCATCGTCGTTGAGCGACTCGATCAAAAAACGCAAGGCAGCCCGGTCGGTTTCGCTCAATCTCAGCGCCAAGGCTTGGCGGTGCAAAAAAGCGGTGAGCGATTCTTGGCTGCGCGCCAGCTCGGTGGCGTCGGTGTCGTCGCCGTCATTGGCCCCGTTGCGCGCGGGCGCGTCGCCACCCCACTCGGGGTCGTCGGCATGGGTTTCGCTGCTGCCGTCGCCCTCCCAGCTCTCGGCGACCCCATCCACCGAAGGCTCGGTGTCGCTGGCGCTGTTGTCCACCGCCACCTCGCTGACGCCAGAGCCGGGGGCAAAGTCCATCACCTCTTCGCCATCGTTTTGGGCCGGGGTATCGGCCTTGGTCAAACCAAACTCTTCGCGGGCTGCCTCTTCGATTTCTTTTTCCAGAAACGGGTTGTCGTCGAGCATTTGGTCAGTCTCTTGGCTCAACTCCATGGTGGAGAGCTGGAGCAAACGGATCGACTGCTGCAACTGGGGCGTGAGCGCCAGGTGCTGTGAGACGCGAAGGGAAAGACCTTGCTTCATCACATTTTGAAGTGCTCACCGAGGTACACCCGGCGCACATCGGCGTTGTCAATGATCTCGGCGGGCGTGCCCTGGGCCAGCACACGGCCGTCGTTGATGATGCAAGCGTGGTCGCAAATGCCCAAGGTCTCGCGCACATTGTGGTCGGTGATGAGCACCCCAATGCCCCGCGACTTGAGAAAGCCAATGATGCGCTGGATCTCGATCACCGCGATCGGGTCGATGCCGGCAAACGGTTCATCGAGCAAGATGAAGCGTGGTTGGGTGGCCAAGGCGCGGGCGATTTCCACGCGTCGACGCTCGCCGCCCGACAAAGCCTGGGCCGGAGAATCGCGCAGATGGTCGACCCGCAACTCACCGAGCAAAGTGGCCAGGCGGCGCTCGATTTCGGGGCCCGACAGCGGACGATCCTTGTCGTCGCGCTGCAACTCAAGCACCGCGCGCACGTTGTCTTGCACATTGAGCTTGCGAAAAATCGACGCCTCTTGCGGCAAGTAACTCAAACCCAAGCGGGCGCGGCGGTGGATGGGCAGGCGCTCAATGGCCTGGCCGTCGATGCTGATGGTTCCCCCATCCGAGCGCACCAAGCCCACGATCATGTAAAAAGAAGTGGTTTTGCCCGCGCCATTGGGGCCGAGCAAACCCACCACTTCCCCTTTGTTGACGCCAATCGAGACGTCTTGCACCACCACCCGGCTGCCGTAGGACTTGCGCAGGTGCAGGGCCTGCAGGCGACTGTCCGCACCGGACGCTGACAGCGCGCCCGATACCGCAATCATTTTTTGGCCCCGCTGTCGCTGCGCGGCGACAACACCGCACGCACCCGCGACCCATCGGGTTTGACGCCCAGTGCTGGCGTGGTTTTGCTGCCATCGCTGCGGCCATCCACCGTGAAAACCTCGGTGAGGTTGTTGTAAGTGATGGACTGACCGACGATTTCGTCACTCACCACGGTGCCGCGCAAGCGGCGCAATTCGGCGCGCTGGCTGAAACGGACTTGGTCAGCGCGGCCGTCGTACTCAATGCTTTGGGCCTCGCCCTCCATGAATTCGTTGAGGCCTTCGCGTTTTTGCCGGAAAAAAGCACGGGTGTTGTCTTCGGCGCTGAGGACCGCATGCTGATAGCCCTCGGGGTCTTGGCGCACTTCCAAGCGGCTGCCGCGCATGATGATGCTGCCCTTGGTGGCCACGACCTTGCCAGTAAAGACACTGATTTGTTTGAGCTCGTCGTGGCGCAGGTTGTCGGCCTCGATGTTGAGCGGCTTGTCGCGGTCCGCCCGCTCTGCCCACCCGGCCGTGGAAGACAGGCCCATGACCAGGGTCAAACTGGCTTGAAAGGCGAAGGCATGAATCTTGCTGGACATGATTGGGCGCGATTGTAGCGGTGCACTTGTCGCTGGGGAACGCCAATTTTGGAGCTTTCCTCTGCTCAAGATGTGATTGCCATTGAACTCCCCCTCCTCAACTGCCAACTCGGGGTAGGCGTGGCTTTGGACTCCTCCTCACAAACCGCCATCTCGGGGTTTGCGTGGCTTTGGACTCCCCCTCACAAACCGCCATCTCGGGGTATGCAGGCCTCCTCCGGTCGCTGCGCTCCAACGTCGTCGGCCCGCACACCCACTCGTGTCGGTTTTCATGGGATGTGGGTTTGCAAGTTGTTGACGCTCGCAGCTGATTGCGATCGCCCACTTGGCACGGTATGCCCAAGTCGCGCTCTGATATCTCGTTCGCAGTACCGATGGTGGGTGCGCCGCCCGACAACATCCGAGCGAAGCGACTGGCGGAGGGCGGCGTACCCGCCAGCGGGGCGGGCTCAGCAAACATGGGCGCCAAAGAAATTGGAATCTGACCCCAATTAAGTCAGCGCCCTTTGCGCACTTGTCCGATCAGGTAATCGGTCACAGCCAGGGCTGACTCCATGCTCGAGGCCAGGCTGCCATCGGTGTAGAAACGCCCGGCCACGCCCAAAGAGGGGACGCCTTGCACCTTGAAGGCCTCTTGCAACTGCGTCGCCCGGCGGGCTTTGGTGGCCACGCCGAAGGAGTTGAAGACTTCAGCGAATTTGGCTTTGTCCAAACCATTTTTAAC
>CAXNFO010000142.1:0-5772 GCA_964201395.1 Limnohabitans sp. | reverse complement strand
GGTTGGGTCAGCCACCTGCACCTGTGCGCCGATTACCTGGACCCACAGGCCCTGGCGCAAATGGCCCAGCAGTGCGCGGCCATCACCACCGAATTTGAAAACGTGCCCGCCCAGGCCCTGGCGCAGTTGGCCCAAACCCGACCCGTGTCCCCCAGCGCGGCATCGGTGGCGGTGGCCCAAGACCGGGCGCAAGAAAAAGCCCACTTCACCCGCTGCGGCGTGCCGGTGGCCCCGCATGCGGTGTTGTCCAATGATGCCGATGTGGCCACGTTGAGCGCCGCTTTGCTGCCTGGCATCCTCAAAACTGCCCGCTTGGGTTACGACGGCAAAGGCCAAGCCCGGGTCGCCAACCGCGCAGAATTGTTGGCGGCTTGGCAGGCCATGCAAAGCGGTGACCCAGGCCATGCCACACCAAGCGCCACCGTGTGTGTGCTGGAAAAAATGCTGCCCCTGGCCGCCGAATGCTCGGTGGTGTTGGCCCGCGGACGCGACGGCCAGGTGGTGCACTTGCCGGTGCAAGCCAACCTGCACCGCGATGGCATCTTGGCGGTGACCGAGGTGGGCGATGGCGCGCTCGACACCGCGCTGGCAGCCCAAGCCTTGGCCGCCGCCCGTGATGTGGCCCAAGGCCTGGACTACGTGGGTGTGTTGTGCGTGGAGTTTTTTGTGCTGCGCCCCGACACCCCCAGTGGCCAAGCCAGCTTGGTGGTCAACGAAATCGCGCCGCGCCCGCACAACAGTGGGCACCACAGCATCGACAGCTGCGACGTGTCGCAGTTTGACTTGCAGGTGCGCTGCATGGCGGGCTTGCCCTTGGTGCCGCCACGCGCCCACAGTGCGGCGGTGATGCTCAACCTCTTGGGTGACCTGTGGTGGCCTGCGTCTGTGCCCGCTGGTGCGCCTGAGCAACAGGACAAGAAAATTCATCCACCCACCGAATCTTCCCGCGAGCCCGATTGGGCCGCTGTGCTGGCCTTGCCGGGCGTGCACCTGCACCTGTATGGCAAAACCCAGCCGCGCCGGGGGCGCAAGATGGGCCACCTCACTTGCACCGCCCCCACCCTGGTGCAAGCCCGCGATGTGGCGCGGCAAGCCGCGCAGTGCCTGGGGCTGGCGCCGTGGTGAACCGCACATGATTTACCTCGGCACCGATGACCAGGCCGTGGCCCTGGCCGCCCAGTGTTTGCGCGACGGGGGCTTGATCGGCCTGCCCACCGAAACGGTTTATGGCTTGGGGGCCGACGCCAACAACCCCGCTGCCGTGGCCAAGGTGTTTGCCCTGAAAGGCCGGCCCAGCGACCACCCGCTGATCGTGCATGTGCTGTCCATCGACCAAGTGGCTGTGTATGCCGCCGAGGTGCCCGACTTTGCCCGCCGATTGATGGACTCTTTTTGGCCGGGCCCCTTGACGCTGATCTTGCCGCGCCGCGCTGGCGTGGCCGCGCACGCTGCGGGTGGGCAAGCCACGGTGGGCGTGCGCTGCCCTTCGCACCCGGTGGCGCGGGCGGTTTTCAAGCAGGCGCTCACCTTGGGCGTGAGCGGCGTGGCCGCGCCCAGCGCCAACCGCTTTGGCCGCGTCAGCCCCACCACCGCCGCCCATGTGGCGCAAGAGGTGGGCGGCGATTTGCTGGTGCTCGATGGCGGCGCTTGCGCGGTGGGCATTGAGTCCACCATCATCGATTGCAGCCGCGGTGCACCGGTTTTGCTGCGCCCAGGCATGCTGGCGCTGGACGCGCTCAGCGCCGCCGCCGGGCAAACCGTGCGGCCCCAGGGCGGCTCTGACGACTCAGGTGTTCCGGGTGCTTTTGGCGCAGCGGGCGCTCACCATATGCAACCAGCCTTCGCCACTGATGCGCCCCAGGCGGTGGCGGGCAAAGGTTTGGCCGCCCCTGCCCCCAAGGCCTCGGGCACCTTGGCTGCGCACTATGCACCGCGCGCCACGGTGCGCTTGCTCAGCGTCGCGCACATGCAAGCCCGGTTGGATGCGGGCAAATTGCCACGGGGTTCGGGCGTGGCCATTTGGTCGCACCTACCGGTGCACGGGCCCGGCGTGCAGCACCACCCCATGCCCGAAAGTGCGGCCCAAGCCGCCCAAATGTTGTTTGCCTGGATGCGCCAATGCGACGACGCCGGCGTGGCTGAAATATGGGTTGAAAACCCACCGCCCGGGCCGGATTGGGACGGGGTGCGCGACCGCTTGCAACGCGCCGCCGCCGCCGCCCAGGCGGGGGACAGCGACCTCCCCCAATATCGTTAAACTCTCGCTTTGCTTTCAGCACCGATTGCCACCATGAAACAGACGTACCGCTTCGCACGCTATTTGGTCTGCGCCGGCTTGATCGCCGGCACGCTCAGCCTGTGGGGCTGCGGCTCGGCCAGCACCTACGACCCCATCACCCCAACGCGCATCGTGGCGTTTGGCGATGCGTTGGTGGATGTGGGGCAAGTGGGGCGGGTGGATGCGAACAACGCTGGCACCAAATACCGATTCACCGTGAACCAAGTTGAAACGGCCACGGCATTCAACACTGGAACCACTTTCATTGAAGCGGTCGCCAGCTATTTCGGCTTCGGCACCGTTACGTATGCCTTGGACAACCTCACGGCGGGACGCTTGCCCAGCACGGGTGCTTACAGCTATGGCGAGTTTGGGGCTTTGGTGTCAGGCGCGGCCGCCTTTGGTGTGGGCACATCAGAACCGGCCAATGGCACCCAGCAAGTTTCCGATGCCCGGGGTTGCCAAAAAGTGGCGGCCAACAAAGCCACCCGCACGGCTGGAGCCGCCGCCAATGCGTATTGCGCCTACAACCTGCAAGCCCAAATTGATTTGTTTTTGGCCCAAGGCGCCCCCAGTTCCAATGACTTGTTTGTCATCTCGATCGGCACCGGTGACATCATGGCCACGGGCATCCGAAACCTGACCATCAATGCGGCAGGTGTAGTCGCAGGACTGGATGATGTGAAAACCGACCTGGCTACCGCTGGTGTCAGCACCACCATGCAAGCCGCAGCCAACGCCTTGGCCGTGCAGGTCAAGCGCCTGACCGATGCCGGCGCCAAATACGTGTTGGTGGTGGGCCCACCCAATGTGGGGCGCAGCCCTTGGGCCGCCACCACGGGCAATGCCACTTTGTTTCAAAACCTCAGCTACAACACGGGTTCGGGCGTGGTTTCCATGGGCTCTGAGGGCTTGGCCCGGATTCAGGCCACATTTGGTAACCAGATCAACAACCCGGTGCTGTTTGTGGAGATCAGCGGCTTGGTCAACACCTTGACCGATGGCACGAACACCACCTTTGCCAACCGGTCAACTGCAGTGTGCGCGGCCACGACGAACACTTCGACCACGGTGATGGCCAAGAGCATTGGCACCGGGCTCAAGCCCACTGCCGCTGTAGGGGCCGTGCCCGCAGGTCAGTTGTCTGCGGCCTTGTGCACCACTGCCACCTTGAACGGCGATCCCGCCACCTACGTCTACGCCGACGGCGTGAACTTCACTCTCTCCATGCAAAGCCAGTTTTACAGCCAGGCTTTGGCGCGCATGCGTTTGGCCGCTTGGATCAACTGAGCTTTGTCAAACTTCTCACCAGCCATGCCTCGCGTGGCGGTGGGCTCGCCGCTATCGCCACCTTCAACGCCTGACCCTGGATTTTTAGGCCCACGCGCCCAGGCTTGAAACCATCGCGTTTCACGGCCTGCTTGGGCGATCAGCCTGCTTGGCGCTCCAGTCCACCAGCACATCAAACAAGGCCCGGGCATTGGTGCCACTGACCTGGGTGCTGTTGACCAGGGCCACCAGCACCCAGGTTTTGCCGCCGGGGCTGTGCACAAAACCAGCCACCCCCGACACATCGCGCAAGCTGCCGGTTTTGAGATGAGCGCTGGCTTGGGCGCGGCTGCGGCGCAAGGTGCCGTCTTGGCCGCTCAGGGGCAGCGAGGCCACCAACTCGGCCTGAAAGGGGCTGCGATGCACCCATAGTAGCAAGCGCGCCAAGGCCTGGGCTGAACTGCGCTCTTCGCGGCTCAGGCCCGAGCCGTTGTCCATCACCGGCGCAGACTCACCCAAACGCTCGCGCCACCAACGTTGCACCACTTCACGTGAGCCTTCCAAACTGCCCAGGCCACGTTGTTGCAGGCTGAGGGTCAAAAACAATTGCTGCGCCATCACGTTGTTGCTGAACTTGTTGATGTCGCGGATCAACTCCCCCAGCGGGGCCGATTCAAACTGGAACAAGGGGCGCAAATCAGTCGGTACCGTGCCTTCGCGCACCGTGCCGCTCAAGCCTTGGGTGCCAGCGACCAGCTGCCACATCGCGGCCACGGCGCGGCGGCTGTGGCTGGCGGGGTCGGCATAGGCCAAGGGCCAAGCGCGCTCGCCACAACTGGCCGGGTAGTTGCCGAGCAAGCGGATGCGTTCGGTATCTTGAAAGTCGGCGCGCAAGCTGGCGCGGTAGTCGGTGCACGGCCCGCTCACCAAGGGCACGCTGGTGGTGTGGCTGACACCGGCCAGAGGAGGTTCGAGTTGCACATGGGCCACTTTGGCCGAGGCATCGGGCACAAAGCCCAACACGATGGATTTGAAGTTGATCAGCAGCGCATCCGGCGCGGCGTTGTAAGGCCGCAGCGGCTCGCCGTCAAAGCTGGCCGGGTCGCGCGGTGCCAGGGCAAAGGCGCTGCGGTCGAGCACGATGTCACCTTGGATGCGTGACACGCCCATGGCTTGCAAGCGGCGCAACAACAACCACAAGCGCTCGACCACCAAGCGCGGGTCGCCTTGACCGCGCAGGTAAACATTGTCCTGCAACACACCGTCTTTGATCGGGCCGTCCACATACACCGGCGTGTTCCAAGTGAAAGCGGGCCCCAGCAAATCCAGCGCGGCGATGGTGGTGACCAGCTTCATCAGCGAGGCCGGGTTCACGCTGGCTTCGGGCCGGTGCTGCCAGATCGCGGATTCGGGCCGTTGCGGGTCGAGGATGACCACGCTCAGCGCGTCGGCGGGAATTTTCAGGCGCTCCAGGGCTTGGGCCACCTCGGTCGGCCAGGGCTTGGCGGCTTGGCCCAGAGAGCTGGCCGGGCTGGGTGTTTGGGACCATGCCCAGGTGTGCAGCGCCAGCCCAGCCCACACCAGCATGAGGTAAATCCAATTCCGGCACGGGCCAAAGCGATGCAGCATGGCTTTATTATGGGCCGCGCAGTGACGTGGCCGCCTGCGGCAGCGACATGGCCAAGCATGGATTGCTTCGCCGCGTTTTCGATGACAGCGTAGAGGCTTGTCGACATCCCGAGCGGCTGTGTCTGCCCAGCCCGGATAATCGCCGCATGACACCAACACCCTTCGGCCTGGGCCGCTTGAGCCCTGCCCAAAAAGGCGCTGCGGCCGCGCTCACCACCGTCGTGGTGTGGACCTCGTTCATCATCATCTCGCGCGCTTCGGCCGCGCACACCTTGCAGCCTTTCGACTTGGCCTTGTTGCGCTATTTGGGTGCGGGCGTGGTGTTGCTGCCGTGGGGGCTGTGGTTGGTGGCGCGCCAACGCGGTCAGCCCGGCATGGCTTCGAGCTTTGGCGGCTTTTCGCCCTTGCCCTTGGGCCTGAGCTTGGGACTGGGCCTCACCGGTGGGGTGCTGTTTGGTTTGTTTTCGTTTTCGGCTTTTTTCTTGGCCCCGGCCGGCCATGCATCGGTGTTTTTGACCGGCAGCTTGCCGCTGTGGTCGACCTTGGTGGCCTGGGTGTGGTTGCACGAGCAAATCGGGCCGCGCCGCGCGCTGGGT